>NZ_KB894586.1 GCF_000374545.1 Anaeromusa acidaminophila DSM 3853 | reverse complement strand
CCGTTCGACTTGCATGTGTTAAGCACGCCGCCAGCGTTCGTCCTGAGCCAGGATCAAACTCTCCGATAAAATCGAAGAACTGATGTCAGCTCTTAGTTTAAAAAAGAAATTTTTAATGACTTCCTTCACCTTACAGCGAAGGTCGCCTCGCACATCTGGCTTGTTTGCATCGTTCAGTTTTCAAGGAGCACTTGTGTCGCTTGTGTTTCTCAGCGGCAACGTGGTTTATTATGCCACATTGCTTCTGCCTTGTCAACCGGCTTTTTCATTCGCTGCTTGCGCGGCGTTTGCTGCTGGCTGCTGGGGTGTTCCCCGAAGCGACGAGGGTTAGTATACCATGGCATAAGCAGCCTTGTCAACGCACTTTCTGTTCTTTTCTTTCCGCAGGCAAATTCCTCTTGCCAGTCGGCATACGGTTTGTTATAAAGGAAACAACACACCGTGAAAGAAGGAATAAAACAATGCCTTACTGTTATGCTGTCTGGGATATTGACGGTACTCTGCTGCGATCTGCCAAGGCTGGTCTCTACGCATTTGAAGAAGCCATGCTGCAATTCTTCAACAAAACGACCTCCTTTGATACCATTCCCACTGCAGGACGCACCGACTGGTTTATTGCCAGAACCATCTTTGAACGCTTCGGCTACGCCAATGCTTCCTCCATAGAACGCCAAAACTTTATCGAGCTTTATGAGACGCTGTTGCCAGCCCATTTAAAAGCGCGCCAAGGTTTAGTGCTTCCCGGCGTAAAAGAAGCCTTATCTTGGAGCCAGCAGCAGCCGCAAATCAAAACGCTGCTACTCACTGGCAATACCCGTCAAGGAGCGCTAGCCAAGCTGACTCATTATGGCTTAAAAGATTTCTTTGATTTCGATGCCAGCATCTTCTGCGACTTTGACGAAGAACGCAACGAACTATCCCGCCGTCTTTGGCTGAATCTACAAACCAAGCAAACCTCACTCACCGGACAGCAGATCCTTATTATTGGCGATACTCCTCATGACATCCTTTGCGGCCAAGCCATAGGCGCTCATACTGCTGCTGTTGCCACTGGCCAATATACACTCAAAGATCTGAACGACTTCAACCCTTCTGCCGTCTACCAGCAATTGCCTGAACCGGAAACCCTCTTTGCTTCGCTGCAAAATTAGACGAGAACGGAACGCATAGTAACAGAGCCAGAGTATACGGATTGAACAAGAGTAGGTGGAGTAAAGTGTCCTCCCCCTTGCCCCCCCCTTTCGCGTCTTTCGTGTATTTCGCGGTTCGTTAGCCTGGTATATTAAAAAAGCAATTCCGTTATGCCTTTTGGCAAATGGAATTGCTTTTTCTTTACTATACATTTCACAAAACACAACAAAAGTATTCGGAATCTCACAACCTTAGTTTTTTCCTCCGGTCACTCCGGTTCTCTTGTTCGTTCCCCGGTTTTTACTCACCGCAAGGTTCCCATGAAAATACATCACGTTCCGACTGAGCTGCTATTACTTCCACATTCCATTTCCCGACCACAGACTGCTCTTGCAGATACTGCGCCACTTTCCCTACCATCAACTTTTCCGTCCCAAAATGCCCTGCATCAAGTAACGCCAAATCGCTATTTTGCGCCTGCTGTGCTTCATGATACTTTATATCCCCGGTTATCAGCACATCCGCACCGCGAAAAGCCGCCTTGCTGATTAAGCTGGCGCCAGCTCCGCCGCAAACGGCTGCCTTGCGGATGATCCTTTGCGAATCCCCTACCGCCCTAACGCCCGGCAAATCGAGGTTTTTTGCCACATTCCTCGCCAGCTCCGCCAGCGTCATTTCCCGTGACAGTAAACCGATGCGGCCTAAACCGCCTTCCCGACGTTCATTGGCCAGGGGATACAAGTCATAGGCAACTTCTTCATAAGGATGGCTTCGCAGCATAGCCCGCAACACCCTCCCGGATATACGCTGCGGCAAAATCGTTTCCAAGCGGATCTCCGGCGTTCTTTCTAGGCGCCCCAGTTTTCCTTTATAAGGATTGGTTCCCTCCAGAGGCAAAAATGTTCCTTCACCAGCGCTTTGAAAGCTGCAGTGGCTATAACGGCCAATATGGCCCGCTCCAGCGCGGGCAAGGGCTTCTCTCACCGCCTCCACCGCCTCTTCCGGCACAAAGACGACTAATTTAAGAAGCTTTTCTTCTGGTCCGGCCTGTAAAACATCCACGTTCTGCAATTCCAGCGCTTCCGCCAGCCAGTCGTTTAAGCCGCCGTCGGCGTAATCGAGATTGGTATGGGCTGCAATCAGAGCCACATTGTCCCGCAAAAATTGCTGCAGTAAATTTCCCGGAAAGCGATCGGTATGAATCTGCTCCAACGGTTTAAAAATAAACGGATGATGCGCTACAATCAAGTCTGCCTGAACCTCTTTTGCTTCCGCCGCCACGGCTTCAGTTACATCCAAGGCTACCAAAATACGACGAATCTCTTGCGCCCCTTGCCCTAGCTGCAAACCGACGCGATCCCATTCTTCCGCTAAGCGGCGCGGCGCCAATTGCTCCAGCGCCTCCAATATTACCTGCAGTTTCACAGACATTTTCTTTTCGCCTCCATCGCTGCAATTCGTCCGCAAAGATCCTGATAACGCTGTGTATTGACAGCAGCCTTGCTTTTTGTCATCTCCGCGGCCACGCTACGGGCATGCTCAAGGCGTTCATCCAAAAGCCTGGCCAACAGCGGATGGCGGTTTTGCCATAACAGCGGCCCGATATCAAATAAAATATCTTCTTCTGGTTTCACCGATCGTCCCGGCTCCGCTACTAAAAACTCATAAAGCCGCCCTTCTTCTTCTAGCAACTCTTCCTTTATTACGATGAAATTATGATCCCCTAGCCAGCGGCGCAACGCGCCCGAACCGATCATAGGCTGTAAAATCAGCCGTTTAGCTCCTGCTACCACTTTCGGCTGCGCCTCAAAAATCTGAATCATGGTAACAGCCCCCATGCCAGCCAAGATCAATAAGTCCGCTTCCTCTGGCTGCAGCACCGCTAAGCCATTGCCATGGCGCACCGAAATAGCTTCTGCAAGCCCGGCTTCCGCAACCGCCTCGCGAGCCGTTTCAAAAGGGCCTTTATGTACATCGCCAGCTATGGCGCGTAAACACCGTCCTGTACCAACAAGATATAAAGGTAATAACGCATGATCCGTACCAATATCCGCAGGGACGCTGCCTGCGGTAACTTCCTCCGCCAGCGCCTGCAGCCGTTTACTCAAAATAGGAATGTTCATGATCTTCCTCCTAAATAATAAACCCGCAGTCTTTAGACTGCGGGTTTATTATATCACGCCCTACTTATAATCAGGAAACCTTTTCCGTTTCCACAGACGGCATCTGTGACTTCATGCGGTACACAACTTCATTGACGACAACATAAATAAACGTATTGATTGTCAGCGCCACAAAACCCGCATTCAAGTGAATGCTTCCTAACGTAAAGGGATCCATTTTGTTTAAAATCAAGGTAAATACCAGTAGTTCGCCGATTAGCAAGCCGGCAATAGCGCCTTCCTTCGAAGCCTTGCGCCAGAACAAGCCTAAAACAATCATCGGGAAAAATTGCGTTACTCCCGAATAGCCGGTCAAAAGTAAATTGACCAACATGTTCGGCAAGAAAATAGCCAGTAACAATGCAATTCCCGTAAGAAGCAGAACCACCAAGCGCGCCACGCGCCCAATCTCATTAGGGCTCATGTCTTTACCTGCTGTCTTGCCGTAAATATTGCGTGAAACGAGCATAGAAGTGGAAAGAATCAAATCTGCCGCCGGTATCATGCAAGCCAACGCGCCTGCGCCGCCTACAAGTCCTAGTACCCAGCCAGGGAACAAATTTTGTACCACCGCCATAAACGCCATATCTGGAACCTTTAATGCCGGTTCCAATACCAATAAGGCCGTAAAACCTACAAGCATGGGAAACAAAAGACAATATTGATATAAAGGTAAATATACCGCATTGTGACGAAGGACTTCCGGCGATCTCGCACTAAAAGTATTGGCGGAAAAATGAGGCCACATGTAAAAGCCCAAGCTAGTAACTACCAACGTCGACATAGCCCAAGTCACGTCAAGATTAGGCGTTCCTCCCGGCAAGGCTAAAAAACCGGGCTTCGCAGTATCCAAAGCTTCAAACATGCCGCCGACACTTCCAAAATAATGGTAGGGTAAGTACAAACCGAAAAAGACAACCGCCACCATCATAATGGTATCCTTAATAACGGCGGTAGAGGCAACCCCTTTCAAGCCGCTTACATATACAAACGTCGCAACAAGAGAAAAAGCAATCAACATAGCTGGGATCCGGGTGATCTGTCCATAAGAACAAGTTTCAATAATAAGTCCTAAACCAGTCAGCTGTAATTGCAAATAAGGCAGCAAAAAGGCGACTCCCACTAGTGCAGTCCCAAAAGCCAGCTTTTCACTTTTGTATAAATGCGCGATCAAATCCGGCTGAGTCAATAATTTATTGGCATGACCGACTTCGCAAATTTTAGGCAGCACATGGTAGCCAACCACATAGGCCAAGCCGCCATAACCTAAGATGTAGAAAATTGGACCGCCTTTAGCATAAGCCCAACCGCTGGCCCCTAAAAAAGCGAAGGCCGTATAAATTTCTCCAGCCAGTACAAACCAATTCAGCCAACGCCCGAAATTACGTCCGCCAACCGCCCAGCCTTCAAGGTCCAGCTTATTCTTCATACCGGGAACCATGCCGATGATAAAAACCAACCCCAACATAACGGCAATCACCACTAAAGAAGTGACTTCGTTGGTCATCGCAGATTCCCCCTTTCTTCTCTTCCTTTATCAAGCTGATACAAAACACTGAGGCAGAGAAATGCGATAAACACACCGGCAACGAGCCAAAAAGCCAAGAAAGGCAGCCCCATTACCAAAGGTTTAACCCGATTCGCAAAAGGCAAAAAAGCAATAGTCCAGACAAACGGAATAAGGGTCAGCAGTACTCTAAGCCATTTCATAGACATTCCCCTTTCATGCATACAGGCTTATATCATAAACAGAGCGCTTCTCTGTTGTATTTATTTTTTCCCTAGTTTCCAAATTGTCCGCAACATAATTTCTACGCCTTTAGGCAGCACTTCTTCGTCTAAATCAAAGCGAGGATGATGATGCGGGTATATGCTGCCTGCAGCCTCATTACCAATTCCAAGGAAGAAGAAGGCGCCCTTTGTTTTCTCAAGATAATGCGAAAAGTCTTCCGCTCCCAACACAGGCGGCATATCAAAGAGGCCTTCTGCTCCAAGAGTTTCTTGGGAAGCTTCCGCCACAACGCCTGCAACCTCTGGATTGTTAATCACCGGCGGATAGCCTTTAATAATCTCAACTTTGCATTGCGCCCCCATCGTATTGGCAATGCCGTTGCTCATCCGCCGAATATGTTCATGAATCGCATGTCTCAATTCATCGTCAAAGGTGCGCACGGTTCCTTTAATAAGCGCCGTATCGGGAATTATATTGAAAGCATCGCCCGATTTAAAGATGCCTACCGAAACAACGCCATGTTCCATCGGATTGATTAGACTGGAAGTGATAGTCTTTAAAGCGTTGATAATCTGTGCGCCAATCCAGATCGGATCTACCGTTTGCTGCGGCAGCGATCCATGACCGCCGCGGCCTTGGATCTCAATAGAAAATTCATCCGGCGCCGCCATCATCGCCTCTGGTAAAACAAGCACCTTTCCGCTAGGAACATCTTTCCAGACATGCGTTCCCAATACATAATCTACGCCCTCTAGAGCGCCTGCCTCAATCATAGGCGCGGCTCCCCCCGGCAGCTGTTCTTCACTAGGCTGAAACAAAAGCCGTACTGTTCCGGATAGTTCCCCCCGCAATCCTACCAGCGTTTTCGCCAAACCTAACAGCATAGCCATGTGTCCGTCGTGACCACACGCATGACTAACGCCTGGTTTTGTGGAGCGATACGGCTTATCCAGCTCGTCCTGCAATAGCAGCGCATCCATGTCCGCACGCACGGCAATGGTTTTACCAGGTAAAGCTCCTTTTATATCCGCAACAATTCCAGTTCCAGCTGCTTTCTTAGGCTGCAATCCCCATTCCATCAACAAAGCCATTATTTTTTTCTGGGTTTCAAATTCTTTGCAGCTCAATTCCGGATTTTTCCGAAATTCACGACGCCATGCAATAATCTCATCTTTTTGGTTCAATACAACCGCTTTAAAATCCATTTTTCATCCACTCCTCGAAAATACGCTTTCTGCACAGACATGTTTTGAAAAATAGTTTCATTCAATAGTATAATCAGGCAAAAGAACGCAATAAATATAAACAAAGTATACTAGAAATGAACTTTCGCCACAATGCGCATTCTCTTCCTTAATTCTTACCAAAGCGGTGTACATCGGTTGCCACCAGCGGGAATAGGCTTTTTTGTCTTGTTCCCTCAAAAATACTTAAAGATCCGCTGATTTAAGAACGGCTCCAGCAAGCAAGGTCTTACATGATAAAACACAAAGGCGCGCTTTCTCTGCAAGAAAAAACGCGCCTTTGTGTTTTATCGAAGTTACCTTATGCAATTTGGTGACCCGTAAGGGAATCGAACCCTTGTTCCCGCCGTGAAAGGGCGGTGTCTTAACCGCTTGACCAACGGGCCATTTCTAGTGGTGGGCCCACCTGGGATCGAACCAGGGACCGGCCGGTTATGAGCCGGCTGCTCTACCGCTGAGCTATAGGCCCTAATGAAGGAGAAAACAGGTTTTCCCGAAAGAGAAAGCCTGTTCATTATACGAAAATGGCTCCTCGAGTAGGACTCGAACCTACAACCCCGCGGTTAACAGCCGCGTGCTCTACCGATTGAGCTATCGAGGAATGCTGTCGACGTAACACATTATAATTCAGGAAGCCCTGTCTGTCAAGGGCCTAACCAGCTTTACTCCAGAAAATCCTTCAGCTTCTTGCTCCGGCTGGGATGACGAAGTTTCCGCAATGCTTTCGCTTCGATTTGGCGAATTCGTTCACGAGTAACGCCAAAATGCTGCCCAACCTCTTCCAAGGTGCGAGCTCGGCCATCATCAAGCCCAAAACGAAGACGCAATACCTTCTCTTCTCGCGGCGTCAATGTTTCCAAAACTTCTTCCAGCTGTTCCTTTAGAAGCATAAATGATGCTGCTTCAGCAGGCGCCGGAGCGTCCTGGTCTTCGATAAAGTCTCCCAAATGAGAGTCTTCCTCTTCCCCGATCGGCGTTTCCAACGAAACAGGTTCTTGGGCTATTTTCATAATTTCCCGTACCCGTTCTACGCTGATTTCCATTTCCTTGGCAATCTCTTCCGGCAACGGTTCCCGTCCCAGATCCTGCAACAAGTGCCGCGACACGCGAATCAGCTTGTTAATGGTTTCCACCATATGCACGGGAATACGAATAGTACGAGCCTGGTCTGCAATCGCCCGAGTAATAGCTTGGCGAATCCACCATGTCGCATAGGTGCTGAATTTATAGCCTTTATTATAGTCGAATTTCTCGACCGCTTTGATAAGTCCCAAATTGCCTTCTTGGATCAAATCCAAAAACAACATGCCTCTGCCGACATAACGCTTGGCAATACTGACTACAAGACGCAAATTGGCTTCGGCTAAACGCCGCTTTGCCTCTTCGTCACCTTGTTCCATCCGCTTGGCCAAAGCAATCTCATCATCTGCCGTCAACAGCGGCACCCGGCCAATCTCTTTTAAATACATGCGGACCGGATCGTCAATACTGATTCCCTCCGGAATAGACAAATCAATGTCTACTTCCTCATGCTGCTCATTATTAGCATCTGCGTCTTCAATAATTTCAACTTCCGCTATTTCATCGACAATCTCGATGCCTTTGTTGGAGAAAGACTCATACATATCGTCCATTTCGTCAGCCGAAAGCTCTTCATTTTGCAAGCTGTCCATAATTTCTCCATACGACAGGACGCCGCCTCGTTTTTCGCCTCGCTCCAACAACGAATCCATTTGTACTTCTGGACGTACTTTTTTCTCTGTCATTGCCTTGTCTCCCTCCTCCCACACAAATCATCGGTTTGATTATCGTGTGAACGCATTTGCATGCAATTGATCAATCTCATGTTTAATTCGCTGACTTTCTGCTAATTCCTGCAAAAAGCGGCTATCCCCCAAACGTTCTAATTCATCAGCCCTCAGGCGATGTTGCTCATACCTGCGGCGCAAGGCCGCAATATGCATGGTACGGATGCAATCGTCGACAAAAGCAATTCTATCTCCTTCCGGCAAAGGCTGTAAGGCAATCCCGGAAATAAAGCTTTGTTGCTTCTCCTGCAGCGAATGAAGCCAGCGTTGCAGACTTCCCTCGCCTTGTCGTTGCTGCATATATAGAGCGGAAAACAATTCCCGACATACAGGATCTACTAGATCTTCCTCAGGTAGTTGCGCTTCTACATAGGAAATCAGCGCTTCTTCTTCCAAAATAAACCGTAACAACAATCGCAAGGCCTCTTGCTCCGCATTTCGGTTTTGTTTGTTAACTACAATGGGCCTTCCCATTCTTCCTGAGGTATTGCCAGCGCTTTTTTTCACTTCCGCCCGAATAGCGGTTTCATCAATCTCCAGCATCTCCGCCATTTTGCGAATGTATGCGTCTGCTTCGACTGCGCTGTCCGCGCTGGCCAGCAGCGAAGCCATTTCAGAGACTACAGCCACCTTGCCCGCCAATGATCCTATATCTTGTTTACGAAGCGCATAACGAAGATGAAATTCCAGAAGCGGCAGAGCATCCTGCAGCAGTTGTTTAAATTCATCAGCGCCATGTCGCCGTAAAAACTCGTCAGGATCTTTGCCGTCAGGCACAGCAACTACTTTCAAAACCGCGCCGCAGTCCTTAACCGTATGCAACGCGCGCAAAATCGCTTCTTGTCCAGCGTTATCGCTGTCATACGCAAAAAGCATTTCTGTCGCTACTCTAGCTAATTGCTTAGCCTGCTGCGGGGTAAACGCAGTTCCCAGCGAAGCCACTACTTGCGAAAAGCCAGCCTGGTGCGCTGCAATTGCGTCCATATATCCTTCGACAACCACTGCCTGTTTTCCTTGCTTAATTGTAGGCACTGCCAAATGATATGCATATAAGACATGGCGTTTATTAAATAATGTCGTTTCAGGAGAATTTAAATATTTCGGATGGCTATCATCCAAAACCCGACCGCCAAAACCAATCACACGACCTTGATAATCCCAAATGGGGAACATCAATCGATTACGGAAACGATCATAGAGTCCGCCTCGAGATCGCTCCTGAGCCAACCCGGCTTCCAGCAAGGAAGCTTCCGTAATCCCCCGACGCGTAAGAGCGCTAACAAGCTTGTCCCATTGCGGCGGTGCAAAACCCAGTTGAAACTTTTCTATTGTTTCATCCGTAATACCCCGTCGCTTTAAATATTCGCGCGCATCTTTGCCATAATTGGTCTTGGTTAGGCAAGAGTGGAAAAAATCTCGCGCTAACATATTGACCTGGAACTGCGTTTGCCGCGCTTTCTCTCGTTCCAGCTCTTGCGGCGAACGTTCCTGCTCCGGCATTGGTATGTGCAGCTTTTCGGCCAATAATTTCACAGCTTCCGGAAATGTAATGTTTTCCACTTTCATTAAAAACTGAAAAACATCTCCGCCAGACTGACAGCCAAAGCAGAAAAAAAATCCTTTATCTTCGGACACTGAAAAAGAAGGAGTTTTTTCCTGATGAAACGGGCAGCACCCCCAGTGGTTACGCCCTTTTCGTTTCAGCGGCACATAATCAGAGACAACACTGACGATGTTGCTTTCCGAGCGCAGCCGTTCCAAAAAGCCTTCCCGTACAGCATCCCTCATGAATTCTCACTACCTATTTCTTAATTTTTCTTTAAAATACCGGTCATCCATGCCGGTTTGTTAGTATTCTACATCTCCAACCATATTCCTGCAGAAAAGATACAATCCTAAAAAAACAGTTTTTTCTTTCGATTCAAACAGTACCTTGCAGCAAACCACACATATTGTACTTATTCTTTATCTGCTATAGCCATGTCCCCAACGGACCGGAATAAAAAATCGTTCAAACAGATGAATTGCGTACTGATCCGTCAAGCCGGCAATGTAATCTACCACCGTAGTTTCTCGGCCCCACTGCGCCTCTCTTTCCTGGAATTCCAGAGGCAGCTGCTCTGGATGTTTCAAAAAAAAGGCAAAGAGATTTTGGATGACATACTGGCCTTTTTGTCTCTCCTCTTCTAATGGAGAAGCCCGATAAATTCGCGCAAACATAAACGCTCGAAACTCATCCATAGCCTGCTGAACTGTTGGAGAAAAGCCAATTTCCCCCTTGCTTTGAGACTGCTCAATCATATCGCTCACCATAACAGTAATCATATCTGATGTCTTAGTTCCCAAATGCGTTTTTACAAAATCAGGCAAGTCCTGAGGCTGCAGCATGCCAGCCCGAATGCCGTCATCATAGTCGTGACATAAATATGCCACCCGATCGCCTCGCCGTACAATGCCGCCTTCTAGCGTCAAAGGTTCTTCAACGCCGGTATGATGCAAAATCCCGTCACGAACTTCTCTTGTCAAATTCAATCCTTGTCCATTTCGCTCTAAATAATCTACGACACGCAAGCTTTGCTCGTTATGACGAAAATGTCCAACAAGCTGGCACAGCGCCTCTTCACCGGCGTGACCAAAAGGCGTATGTCCTACATCATGACCTAAGGCAATCGCCTCCACCAAATCTTCATTTAGCGCAAGCCCTCTGGCAATTGTTCGGGAAATCTGCGCTACTTCCAGGCTATGAGTCATTCGCATGCGGTAGTGGTCTTCCGGTGCAATATAAACCTGCGTCTTGTGCTTCAAGCGGCGAAACGATTTACTATGAATAATTCGATCTCGATCTCGCTGAAAAGCGGTGCGAATCGGACACTCCTCTTCCGGACGCTGCCGAGTCGCTTTCTGGCTGTAACTTGCATGAGACGCCAATATCTTTTGTTCTAATTCTTCACTGCGCTCGCGAAGCTTCATCACGCCATTCCCTCCATCGTCCTTCCTCTTGTGCTATAATAAAGGAAACTAAGCTTCTATTTGTAAAATAGGAAAGGAAGGTTATACTATGAAATCAACACACATTTGGGCAAGTATTTTTGCTTGCTTTCTGTTTCTTGCTTCGCTAGCTCCGGTCGCATCGGCAGCAGTTCCTGTCATTCAAGCCGATCAGCAATATTTCGATATCAAAAGCGGCCTGCATGTCTTAAAAGGAAATGTGACAATCAGCCATAACGGGCGTGTTGTCACCGCTGGCGAGGCGCGAACCAATATGTTGGAAGTCTGGGCTTCCGACAATGTCACCTTCACGCAAGATGACATTTCTTTCCGTGGCGACTCCGTCTATGTCAACATTCCAAACAACACGGCAAAAATCACTGGCAACGTCAGCTACAGCGATAATGGCACACGTATTCAATCACAACAAGTAGAATATGATTGGAGCTCTAAAATTGCCACGTTTACCGGTCAAATCACGCTAACACAAAATGGTGCGACTTCCTCTCATGAACAGTTACGTTACCATGTAATCGATCATACGTTGCTTTAAGCAAGGTTCTGGCTAATTCATTGTAGAGTTTTCCCTTAAATACCTCACCTCTTATTAATTACGCGCCCCTTCGTTAATTCCCTGCTATTCTACAAAAAGAGACCAAAAAGATGGTCTCTTTTTCTTTTACTCGCAACACAAGAAAAGACTGAGATAGAACAAAATACCACCAAGGACAACTCTTAAAAAAAGTGAATTTTTGAACTAATAGCTTGTTTTACTTTTCAGATTAAGAGGAGGTCGTAGTTGTGAACAAAGTAATGATTTCTCCTGGCCGTTATGTCCAAGGCAGCGGCGCCATTGCTCAATTGGGACAACATGTAAAATTGCTGGGTTCCAGCGCTATGGTTATCGGCGGAAAAAGGGGTCTCGCCAGCGTGCAAGATGCGGTAACGGCTAGCTTTAAAAAGGAAAACCTTGCTTGTCACTTCGAGGTATTTCAAGGCGAATGTTCTCGTAGCGAAATTGAACGTTTAGGATCTATCGCAAAAAAACAAAAGGCAAATGTGATTATCGGTATTGGCGGCGGCAAAGCACTGGATACCGCGAAGGCAGTTGGCCATCATCTAAGCTTCCCTACAGCCATCGTCCCTACTATTGCCGCCACAGACGCTCCTTGCAGCGCATTATCCGTCATTTATACGCCGGATGGAACTTTTGAATCCTATTTGGTATTACCCAAAAATCCTGATTTGGTTCTCGTCGACACTGCCGTAATTGCCAAGTCTCCTGTACGCCTTTTGGTTTCCGGCATGGGAGATGCTCTGGCTACCTGGTTTGAAGCGGATGCCTGCTCCCAAGCTTTGGCCGGAAACCTGCCAGGAGGGCGCACAACCACCGCGGCCTTGCAACTGGCGCGCCTATGCTACGATCTGCTGCTGCAATTCGGTTATCAGGCTAAAACCGCTGTCGAATGCAGCGTAGCCACGGAAGCGTTGGAAAAAGTCGTAGAAGCCAATACCCTCCTTAGCGGGCTAGGCTTTGAAAGTTCCGGCCTGGCTGCAGCACATGCCATCCACAATGGCTTCACGGTACTCGAAGAAACTCACCACTCCTATCATGGCGAAAAAGTAGCTTTCGGTACCTTGGTACAGTTAGTTCTAGAAAACCGTTCCCGCGAAGAGTTAAACGAAGTCATAAGCTTTTGTTTAAACGTAGGCCTGCCAATAACCCTTGCCGACATCGGCGTCACTTCACTCAATGCGGAACAGCTGATGCAAGTAGCGCAAACCGCTTGCGCTGAAGGAGAAACTATCCACAATGAACCGTTCCCTGTCACGCCGGAGGCTGTCTACGCCGCCATCTTAACGGCAGACGCCTTAGGCCGCAAAGTAAAAGGTCTTTCCTAAAATAAAGCTCAAAAAATCCTGGGCTCTCTTAGAGCCCAGGATTTTTCATTGGAGTACCAAACTGCTTTTTAAGCGATGATTATTTTTCCTAAATCACCAAAACCGGAAGCAAGTGAAACAATCTGTTTCAACAAAGCTAAGCGATTTGTTTTTATTTCCTCATCCGGATCCATAACCATTACCGCTTCAAAGAAAGCATGAATCGGCTCAGCTAAGGTCGTCAATTCCACAATCAGTTGTGCGTAGTCCCGCTGCTGAGAACTGGCGGCAACTCCTGCAGCCGCCTTTTGGTAGGCAGCATACAATATTTTTTCCTCATCTGCCGCAAAAGAGGTTTCTTTAATTTCGTCTCTCGTCGCATGTTTTACCAAATTAGCCGCACGAGTTAAAGCCTGTACCGCTTTCTTCAGAGAATCTTCCTCTGCAGCAACCAAAGCCTGCGCTTTTAACCAAGATTCATAGAGAACATCGGTATCGCCTTCCAAAATGGCATCAACTATATCATAACGCACATTCTGCTCTAATAACAAATTTTTCAATCGCAACCGGAAAAATTCAGCCACCTCTTGCTGCAACTTTTCCTGCACTTCAGCATCGGTCAACTTTAATTGCTCCAATGCATATTGAACCATAGCCCGCAAGGAAAATGCATACGGAGCTGCCAAGATTGTACTGAGAATGCCCTGGGCTTGGCGCCGCAAAGCGTAGGGATCTTGTGAACCTGTAGGAATCAAACCACGGCTGAAGGTAGCCACAATATTATCCAGCTTATCCGCAATGCTGACCAGACGGCCCGGCATTCCCTGCGGTAGCTCATCGCCGGCAAAGCGCGGCAAATAATGCTCATAAATGCCTTCCGCTACAGCGGCATCTTCGCCGTTAAGCTTAGCATATTCCCGGCCCATGATGCCTTGCAGTTCCGTAAACTCGCAAACCATCCCAGTTACCAAATCAGCTTTGGCCAAATAGGCTGTCCGCTCCACTTGCTTCAGAGTCGCCGCGTCCGCTTGCAGAACCTTCCCTAACTGCAGCGCTGCCGCCTGCACCCGAAGCACCTTATCATGCATCGTTCCCAGGCCGTCTTGGAACACAATGGTTTTCAAACGTTCCACGCGCTGCTCCAACGTCCCTTTCTGGTCTTCCATGTAGAAGAAGCGAGCATCTGCCAACCGAGCGCGCAGCACCCGTTCGTTACCATGACGAACAATATCCAAATGTTCTTTGCCGCCATTGCGAACCGTAATAAACAAGGGCAACAGCTTACCGGCCTGATCTAAAACCGGGAAATAACGCTGATGTTCTTTCATCGGAGTAATAACCGCCTCTTGCGGCAGCTCCAGATACTCTTCTTCAAAACGTCCGCATAAGGCAGTAGGATATTCGACCAAATGAACGACTTCTTCCAATAATTCCTCGTCCATGGCTACCACGCCGTTCTGTTCGCGAGCCGTTTCCTCCAACTGTTGCCGAATGATGCTGCGGCGCTTTTCCGGATCCGCCAAGACAAAATTACAGCTAAGAGATTCTTCATAAGCGGCTGCTTCGGCAATGGTAATTTCCTTTGCTCCTAAAAAGCGATGTCCCCGGGACACGCGACCACTGACCACGCCTGTCACTTCCAGAGGCACAATGTCCGATCCGTACAAGGCCACCAGCCAGCGAATCGGACGAACAAAGCGCATCTCCAAATCGCCCCAGTGCATGTTTTTAGGAAAATTAAGCTTATGCAGCATTTCCAACAACAAGTCCGGCAACAGCTCCGCCGTGGCCTTGCCTTGTTCATGAATCTGCGCATACACATAGCCGTCTTTCTCGACCAAATCATTTACATCGACCCCTTGGCCTCTGGCAAAACCTTGAGCCGCTTTCGTCGGTTTTCCTTCCGTGTCAAACGCAATCCGCACTGACGGTCCTTTATTTTCACTTTCACGGTCTTCTTGCTGTTCTGTCAGATTGCGAACCAACACCGCCATCCTCCGGGGAGTACCGAACACTTGGACATCTCCATGATCCAGGCGCAGCTCTTGTAATCGCTGGCGGCTGTAGTCGTTCAACTGCTGCAGAATGCCCTTCATAAAACGCGCCGGAATTTCTTCCGTGCCGATTTCAAATAGTAAATCCTTAGCCATGCTGACAATCTCCTTTCAACAACGGATAGCCAAGAGCTTCACGCTGCTCCAAATATCCTTGGGCGCACAAGCGGGCCATATTACGCACACGGCCAATAAAGGCGGTTCTCTCGCTTACGCTGATGGCGCCTCTAGCGTCTAGCAAATTGAAAGTATGCGAGCATTTCAGCACATAATCATACGCTGGCAGCACGAATCCTGCTTCCAGCACCCGTACAGCTTCTTTCTCATACAGATCGAACAAATGGAAGAGCAGCGCCGTATCCGCTAATTCAAAATTGTAATGTGACTGCTCCACTTCGTTGCGATGGAACACATCTCCATAGGAAACTCCTTCCACCCAAGTCAAATCATAGACATTTTCCACGCCCTGGATATACATGGCCAGACGTTCTAAACCATAAGTGATTTCCACAGAAACCGGTTTAACGTCAATACTGCCAACCTGTTGGAAATACGTAAACTGCGTAATTTCCATGCCGTCCAGCCAGACTTCCCAGCCCAAGCCCCAGGCGCCCAAGGTGGGAGACTCCCAGTTGTCTTCTACGAAACGGATATCATGCTTTTCCGGTTCAATCCCTAATTGCGCCAAACTTTCCAAGTACAACTCCTGAATATTGGCTGGCGATGGTTTAATAATCACCTGAAACTGGTGATGCTGGAACAGACGATTAGGGTTATCTCCGTACCGTCCGTCAGCGGGACGACGCGAAGGCTCCACATAGGCCACCTTCCAGGGTTCCGGGCCGAGCGCTCTCAAAAAAGTTGCCGGGTTCATCGTTCCCGCGCCCTTCTCCACGTCATAAGGTTGTTGCAAAATGCAATTTTGTTTGGCCCAAAAATTTTGCAGTGTCAGGATGATTTCCTGAAAAGTCATAGCCATTGCCATTTCCTCCTCCATTTTCTCTTGCGCTTGCCGAAACGCCAGCCTCTAAAAAACAAAAAAGCTCTCGTCCCTGCATCGCTTTCGCAATACAGGGACGGGAGCTTATCCCGCGGTTCCACCCTGCTTGGCTGTCTAACAGCCCGCCTTCGTTGTCCGGGCTTTACTATCTGCAAAAATCAATTCTTGCAAAGTTCCTCCCGTAGCTCCAGAACGCCTTCTTCCTCTCAAGAAACCTTGGTTTCCCAGCCAGGCTTTCACCATCCCTGACTCGCTGCTTGAGAAATACTACTTTCCTTCTTCGCCTATCTTAAATTGTGGCTTTAGGATACCACAAAACACTCTTCCATGCAAGAACGACCGCCTAAGCATTCCCTAATGCCGCAACTTGCCGAATGAACGCTGTAGACCGTAAAGGCCGCTCAATATGATGCTCCACATAGGATAAAAGCAAGGCCTCTAGCATAAGCAAAGCTTCCCGAGAAACTAAAAAGCCTTCCATTTGCTCCCACTGCAAATGCAAAAACCGCTGCAACAATTCGGCGGCTCCTTCAGAAAATAAGTTTTCTTCGTTAAAATTCTCCTGGCATTGGCGACAAACAACGCCGCCAGCTGCCAAATCGAATCCCGCCGGCCAGACCAGTTTTTCACCGCACTGCTGACAGACTTCACAAGCAGGTTCCAGTCCTGCCAACGCAAACAGTTGCCATGAAGCAGCCAGCGTCACCAAACGAGGATTTCGTTCCTCCATGACGTGCAACACTCGCAAAAGCCATTCATAAATTTCCGGCTCCGCCTGCCGTTCCGGGCACAGTTCGGTAATCAACTCCGCCAAAAAGCCGGTATAGGCCATGCGATTCAAATCTTCTCGCAACCCTTGAAAGGAATGAATCATTTCGCAACCCTTGACCGCCTCTACCTGTTTGCCTGCCAGTAAAGCCAGCTGCGCTTGCACAAAAGGCTGTAAGCCTCCTGCCAGTTGACTTCTAGGACGTCGCGCTCCATAGGCAATCGCCGTGATCAGTCCGTGCTCCTTAGAAAAGACCCGCACAAGCCGGTCCGCCTCCCCCCAATTGCGCACAGTCAACACAACCGCCTCTACTTGATACCGTCCCGTTGTCATTCTTCTTGCTCCTTTTCCGGCAAATTCGGCAAAGGCACCGCCCTCACCCGGGTAATACGAAAGCCGGTGACTCGCAGCACCGTAAACTGGTAGGAATCAATAGACACACTGTCGCCAATTTCCGGGCGGCGTCCCAGCTTGCCAAAGATATACCCGCCCAGCGTATCTTCTTCATGTTCGTCTTGACGTAAATTCAATAAGGAAAAGACCTCATCCAGCAATACCAGCCCATCGAATTCAAAAGACCCGTCCAAGCCCCGCTGAACTTCTCGCTCCAGCACTTCATCATGTTCATCCTGTATTTCCCCGACGATCTCTTCAATCACGTCTTCTAGAGAAACAAGGCCGGCGGTGCCGCCATATTCGTCAATGACCACTGCCATGTGAATGCGCCTGCGCCGCATGAGCTGCAATAGTTTAGCTACAGAAATGCTTTCCGGCACCACCAAAATTTCCCTCATCAACCGCTTTATATCCCCCAGCGGCGTTGTCTCGAACTCGTTATACATTAAATCCCGCAAATGAATCATGCCAATCACATGATCCTTATCCCGCAAACACAAAGGATAGCGAGTATGATTGCTTTCTTTCACTACCTGAAGATTCTCTTCATACGATTTTTCCATGAAAAGACACACCATATCTTGTCTCGGCACCATGACTTCCCTGGCAATGCGGTCTGCAAAATCGAATACATTATCGATCAGCTCGCTCTCCATGGGGTCCAATACGCCTCCGCGACGACTGGCGCTAACCAACATCCGCAATTCTTCTTCCGAATGAGCCAGCTCGCTTTCACTGGCGCGCTTAATGCCAAGATGGCGCAAGAAGAAAGCGGCCGTATGATCAAACAGCGTAATAACAGGATAACCAACCTTATGAAACAGATAAAGCGGCCGTGACACCAACAGCGCCATTTTTTCCGTCTGTTGAATAGCCAATGATTTAGGAATAAGTTCCCCCAACACAACATGCATCAAGGTGATTAAAGTAAAACCAACAACAATACTAATACTCTGCACCAACAACATGCTATTAGGCGCTACAAAACGCAACGCAGGTTCCAGCAAGGAAGCAATCGCCGGTTCTCCCAGCCAGCCCAAAGCCAACGACGCCAAGGTTACGCCCAATTGAATAGCGCTCAGATACGTATCGATCGCCATAACAATGCGCTGGGTCAGCTTAGCGCGAAGATTCCCTTGATGAATCAATTCCTCCAGCCTTGTTTTGCGCACTCGCACTAAAGAAAATTCGGCCACAACAAAAAAGCCGTTAATAGCAACCAAACATAAGGCAGCCACTACCTTTGCCAAACTATATAGAGACGAATCGATAAGGCATCTCTCCTCCGACCTAACGGTCGCCGTCTTCTCTATAAACGGCTTTAATCAAGTACCCCAGGAATAAGAATCTATACCTTCGGCGTTGTTCCCTTAGGCATAATAGCCCCGCCAGTCAAAACATACTGCAAGGCGCTCTCCGGCGCTACATCCAGAAAAACAACATCCTTGCGCGCCACAATCAAATTCAGACCGGCGGTCATATTAAAACTAAAAGGTATATATACGCATACAGACTCCTCATCCACTGCATCTGCCAGCTCTGTAGAAAGAGGCGATGCCAAAAAGCCGATAGCTTTTGCTTCCGTCCCTGGATACGCCACCAATACAGCTTGACGAAATGTCTGCTGAGATCCCAGCATAGCTTTGGATACTTGCTGCACGCTTTTATACAAAAAGTTGACTACTGGAATGGATGCTATCATCCGATCGCCAAAACGAAGAATTTCCTTCATGATCCAGTTGGATGAAAACCATCCAACCAAAACTATCAGCAACGCTACCGCTAATACTCCCATCCCCGGAAACTTAATCGGCAGCACCTTACCAATCCATGTTTCCGTAAAGTTAAAAATAGTCAAAACCACAGTCAATGTAATTGTAACCGGAACTAAAATAATGAGTCCGTTTACAAAATACTTGGAAATGGAAAAGCGGAAAATGCGTTTCATGTATTACTCACCCTTATATCCTAACGTGCGCAGCATCACATCGCGGTTGCGCCAATCTTTCTTTACTTTTACCCATAAATCCAAATACACTTTAGAACCCAAAAGGCCTTGAACATCCTCCCGCGCCAAGCGGCCAATCTCTTTCAGAAGTCCTCCTTTAGCGCCAATAACAATGCCTTTTTGAGACTCCCGCTCCACATAAATAACCGCGCGCACATAAAGATCTTCATTCGGTCTTGTTTTAATCTCTTCAATTTCTACGGCAATGGCATGCGGAATTTCCTCGCGGGTTAAATGCAACGCTTTTTCACGGATCATTTCCGCAATTACCAGGCGTTCCGGCTGGTCTGTAATCATATCCTCCGGATAATACTGCGGCCCTGGCTCCAAATGGGTTTTAATCTCGTCAACCAAAGCCTCCAGTTGGATATGCTCTAGCGCTGAAATCGGTACAATAGCCTGAAAATCAAAGCGCTCCTGATACTGGCGAATAATAGGGAATACCGCCTCTTTGCTGAGCATGTCAATTTTATTGATCGCCAAAATCACCGGCGTACGAACCGCTCGCAGTTGTTCTATAATATATTCTTCTCCAGAACCGAAAGAAGCCGTACCGTCGGCCACCATCAGCACCACATCCACTTCTTTTAGCGTGGATTGAGCTGTTTGCACCATTAATTCTCCCAGCTTATGCTTAGGCTTATGAATACCAGGCGTGTCAATAAAGAGAATTTGCGCATCCTCTTGGGTCAATACGCACATAATCTTATTGCGCGTTGTTTGCGGTTTATCGGACATAATCAAAACTTTTTGCCCTATCAGGCTGTTAATCAAGGTGGATTTCCCTACATTAGGTCGTCCGACAACTGCCACAAAACCAGATTTAAAATTTTTATCATTCATGTTTTATCGTTTCCCCCCGAAATGCTGCTGGCAGCAGTTCCTCCAGCCGATAGACAGAGACGTCTCCGGCCAGATTCGCCAGCACAATAGTATCTACTTCAAACTCCGCCATCACTTGGCGGCATGCGCCGCATGGCGCTACGGGCTGCGGCGTATCCGCCACAACCGCCAGCAAAGAAAACTCACGTTCTCCTGCCGCTATTGCTTGAAACAAAGCGGTTCGCTCAGCGCATACAGTTAAACCATACGAAGCATTTTCCACATTGCAGCCGCTGTAAATTACACCGCTTTTCGTCTGCACCGCCGCTCCTACAGCAAATCGAGAATACGGCGCATACGCACGGGTTCTCGCCGCAAGAGCCGCCTCAAGGACAGCTTGCCATCGTTCTGCAGAACTCATTCTTCCTGTCCTCTCACAATGCCCAAAGCCGCTAAGACCGCCTCTTCCTCCAGGCGCATTTCCGCTTGATCTGCTGGCTCTTCATGATCATACCCCAGTAAATGAAGCATGCCATGTACTGTCAAATACGCTAGCTCTCGTTCTAAACTATGCCCGTATTCTTCCGCTTGCCTGGCTGTTGTTTCCAATGAAATCAAAATGTCCCCCAACAGCTCTTCCTCCGGCGCATCGACAATTTCCGGCTCATCACCTTCATTAAGGGCAAAAGAGAGCACGTCCGTAGGCCGATCTTTATCACGATAGTCACGATTAAGTTCTTGAATGGCAGCATCGTCCAAAAAAGTTACGCCGACCTCTACGCCTTCACTGAGCCCGTAAAGTTCTGCCGCTTTCCCCAGCACTTTCTTCACTGTTTCCTCCATCGCCGGGGTCACTGCCATCTTTTCCTGTCGGTTGCTTAAGACTATTTCCATTTTTCCCTTTCCGCCTCTCCAATTCCCTCAAATTATCAGGATACTCAATGCGAGTATAAAACATGCTGGACAATACTCGTACAAACACATCGCCAATAGCTTCTAAATCGCGAAAAGCCAAGGGACATTCATCCAGTTGCCCGTCATGAAGACGCTCTTTGATCATTTTTCGCACCATCATCTCAATGCGATTTTGGTTGGGTTTTCCTAAGGAGCGAACCGAGGCCTCGCAAGCATCTGCCAGCATAAGCAGCGCCGCCTCCTTGGTTTGCGGCTTGGGCCCTTCATAGCGAAAATCTTCTTCTGCTAAACACTCGCCATGTTCTTCATTGCAAGCGCGCTGATAAAAATAAGAAACAAGCATCGAACCATGATGCTGCTCAATCAGCTCAATAATGGCCTGAGGCAAGCCATACTCGCGGCATAACTCCACGCCGTCCCGAATATGGGAAGTAACAATAAGAGTGCTCAGCGAAGGCGCCAGCTTGTCATGAGGATTCTCCCCTTCGACTTGATTTTCACTAAAGAAGCAAGGCCTCTTAATCTTCCCTACGTCGTGATAATAGGCGCCAACACGTACAAGCAACGGATCCGCCCCGACTCGTTCCGCCGCCATTTCCGCCAAGTTTCCCACCAGCACGCTATGATGATACGTGCCTGGCGCTTCAAACAGCAGGCGCTGCAGCAAAGGATGGTTTGGCCTTGAAAAATCAAGAAGTTTAATGGGCGTAGTAATACGAAAAGTTTGCTCCAAATAAGGCAGCAAGCCAATCGTAATTACTGCTGAAGCAATTCCGTTCATGACGGCAATAACCGTCTGCATGCCGATATAACTGGGCGCTAAATCATCCAGCAAGCCAATAGCCAACACAGTCACAGCCTGCACCAAGGCCATCCAAATGCCTGTGCGAGGCAAGCTATAGCCATGATCAATGCGAGAAAGCGTAAATACGCCCATCCAGCTTCCCAGGATAATCATAAGGATCGGCCGCAAATCGAACCCGCTAATAACTCCAAATAACGCCCCCAGCGCCACGCTGATCATAAAACCGGTTTTAGCTCCTAACAGCACCGTGCTCAGAAGAACCCCCGCAGCCAATGGCGCCGCATAGTCCGAATACAAATGCGCCAGTTTCCCCAAAAATAAGGTGCCGGTAACAATAAGGCTCAGTAGCAGCATGCGTTTAGGATCCTGATATACCGTCGGTATAAACTTATAAAAGAAAAAAGTTCCCATCCCCAGAACCAACGCGGCCAGAGCCGCTAAGCCTGCAAACTGCCCTATGCGCAGTTCTGTGTCATGGTAAAGGCCGGACTCGCGCATGGCTTGGATGTGCTCCGGAGTGATAACATCGCCCCGCCGCACAATCATCTGCCCTTTCTTTATCGTTTCCCGTACCGGCTCGACGCTACCCAGCGCCTGCTGTCGTCGCCGCTCTGTCTCTTTCGCGTTTTGAAAAAAATTAGGCGCTATAAGAAGCTGCGTCGTTTCGTTGGCTAAAGACGCTGCCGCAGTATTTTCCGTCAGCAATGCGATTTCTGAAGGCAATTGCTTGCGCACGGCTTCTACTTCCTCTTCACGCACGCCCCGCTGTAAAATCAAACGCAGAGCTTGTTTACTCACCTGTTCTCCCTGTTCCAGCAGTTCCGCATCCGCTCGCGCCAGTCGCGCCAAAAATTCCTTTGGCAAAGAAGAGACAGCCATGCTGTTCAACAGTTCTTCGCGTTTAGAAACATCCGTTTCTCGCAAAGCCAGACGGGCTCCGTCAAAAATCTCCGTAACGCGCCGTTCCGTCTTGCGAAGCACTTCTCCATCCAGATCATACACTGTTGGCACGCTGTTTAATACATCGGACTCTAAGCGCTTCGTTTTCACCACGTCTACATAGGAAATGCTGCGCGGCGCCAGCACATCTCGGTCACTCACGTCCCCTGGGCGAAAAGACATAGAATCCACCGCAAAATCAGTGCTTAACAAAACGCAAACGAAAAAAAAGGTGGCGCACCATATGGACAACCGCCAAAGCAGCGGCTTGTTTCGTCCTTCTGTCAGCACCAGCCAAATTGTCTGCCAATATCTCAGGTACTCCCTCATTCGGAAATCCCTCGCTCCTCCTGCCGTCCCTGCTCTTCAAACACTTCGTAGGCTTTGATGATCCGCCCTACTAACTCATGCCGCACTACATCGCCTTCGTTAAGCTCTACAACGGCAACTCCTTGCAATCCTTCTACAACCTTTTTTCCTTGCCGCAATCCGGACGAAATGCTGCGTGGCAAGTCAATCTGCGTTATATCTCCAGTTACCACCATCTTGGACCCAAAGCCCAAACGAGTCAAGAACATTTTCATTTGCTGCGGCGTCGTATTTTGCGCTTCATCCAGGATAATAAAGGCGTCTTCCAATGTTCGACCTCGCATATACGCAAGAGGCGCAATCTCAATAGTCTGTTTTACAAGGTAGCGCTGCACCGTCTCTACGCCTAACAAATCATACAACGCATCATATAAAGGTCGCAAATAGGGATCTACCTTGTCTTGAAGGTCCCCAGGCAAAAAGCCAAGTTTTTCGCCCGCTTCCACCGCCGGACGGGTAAGAATAATCCGCTCTACGACTTTTTGCTTCAATAAATGCACTGCCATCGCCACCGCCAGATAGGTCTTGCCTGTACCAGCCGGACCGATCCCAAAGGTAATCTCATGATGTCGAATAGCTTCCAGATAGATCCGTTGCCCAATGGTCTTGGGCCTCACCTGCCGGCCGCGCGCCGTAACTGCAACCTTATCCGCAAACATTTGACGCAACGCTTCTCCTGAACCGGCTTCCAGCATGCGCAGACTGTACTGTATATCATGTTCTGTAACCGGATTTCCCTCACGATACAACTGCCCTAACACTTGCAGCAATTGTTCCAGCCGAGACACTTCCGCCTCCTCGCCGTGAGCGTTTAATTCCTCTCCTCGTGATAAAATCCGACACGCAAAGCGCTCGCGAAACAGCCGCAAAAACTCATCCTGCCGTCCTAGAATCGCTACCGCTTCTTGCATGTTTGAAAACGTCCAATGCAAATCCAAAAAGAAAACCTCCTGCGCCATCTTCCGAGACAGTTAGGCTAGCTTCTCCTTATCCGTCCCATTTCTCTCTGTCGCTTGCTTAAGGGCGGCTTTAAAAGTTCCGCCCAAATCACGCCTTGCACGATAGTTTGCGGAGTCAAGCGTCCAGAAGGGCTCGACACTTCTCGCAACGGCCTCCGTGCAGGCTCAGATTCTTTTTCTAATTTCGCCGTTTCAAGCCCATCTTCCTCCTTAGGAGCCATTTCCACCTCTAAAGGAACCACAGGAGGAGACGGCGGATACTCATAGCGAGGCGCCTGCTGTTGCCGCAGTTTTTTCAAAAGCTCCGGCAACAAATATAAGGCCAGAATTAAAAGCAAATACCAAATTCCTTCCATGGCTCAGCCTCCGTGCCGCGGCGGCGTGTCTTGTACCGCTTCCGGCGCTAAACTGCCGATAGTTTCCCTCATTTTTGTATCAGCCATGAGATTGCTCAAATTATAGTAATCCAACGCTCCCAATTTCCCCTCTCGCAGCGCCGTTGCCAGCGCTTGGGGAACCTCCGCCTGAGACTCAATCACTTTAGCCTGCATTTCCTGCGTATAAGCGCGCATTTCCTGTTCTTTGGCCACAGCCATGGCGCGCCGCTCCTCCGCTTTCGCTTGGGCAATTCGCTTATCCGCTTCCGCTTGGTCGGTCTGCAGCTCCGCGCCGATATTTCGTCCCACATCCACATCGGCAATATCAATCGAAAGAATTTCAAAGGCCGTACCGGCATCCAGCCCTTTCCCCAATACCGTGCGTGAAATATGATCTGGATTAGCCAATACATCGCGATGATCATGAGAAGAACCAACAGTAGTAACAATGCCTTCGCCTACGCGCGCCAACACCGTAGCCTCGCCGGCGCCGCCCACCAGGCGATCGATATTAGCCCGCACCGTCACACGCGCTTTAATCTTCAGCTCAATTCCGTTCATCGCCACCGCTGACACCAGCGGCGTTTCCAACACTCGGGGATTAACGCTCATTTGCACGGCTTCCAGCACATTCCGGCCAGCCAAGTCAATCGCCGCCGAACGTTCAAAAGGCAATGGAATTTGCGCTCGCTGTGCGGCAATAAGCGCATCCACTACCCGATCTACATTGCCACCGGCCAAAAAATGAGCCTCTAATTGATTTACATTTACTTCCAAACCAGCTTTGTTCGCTTTGATCAAGGGCATCACTATCTTGGCCGGAGGCACCCGGCGCAAGCGCATGCCCACCAGCGTAAAAATTCCCACCCGGACCCCTGCCGCCAATGCGGAAATCCACAAACCCAAAGGTACAAAATGCAAGAATACCGCAATAGCCACAACCGCTACAAATAAGACAAACACCGAACCAAATAATGCACTCATTTTTCTTCCTCCTCTTCATGATATCTGCGCACGACAATCGTAGCGCCTCGCAACTGACTCACAACCACTTTGCAGTCGACAGGAAGATATTCTCCCTCTGAAACGACATCAAGAAGTTCGTCATCCAGACGAACCGTGCCAGCTAGGCGCAGCGGCGTCACTACTGTACCGATTTTTCCCAGTAGCTCTTGGCGCACCGTCTGCGTCATAAACCCTGCAGCCGTTGTTTCCGCATCTTCCAAGATCAGGCGACGTCCCAAGGGACTGGATGGCAGCCGTTTCAGCAGCCACCAGAACAAAATGGAAGCGATAAGTAGGCTTAAAGCCATCCATCCTACTGCGGCGCCATCTCCTCCTAACGCAAGAAATACTGCTCCTAGAATACCGGCAATCCCCAAGACGCCGAAAAGGCCAAAGCCTGGGACAACCATCTCTATCAACATACATAAAACGCCGCCGGCAAACAGCCAAGTCTCCAAACCAAAACCACCGCCGCCAAGCCATGGCTCGCCAAAAAGCAAAGCCGCCGCCCCAAGGCCTATCAAGCTAGCGACGCCGGTGCCAGCGGTTTTAATTTCCGTCATAACCGCTAAAAACAAAACAGCAACAAGTAATGATTTCACTACGGGATGCGCCAAAAAAGCCGCCAAACCATCCTGCCACTGCTCCTGCCGCGGCTGAAGCGTACTGCCGGCCAAACCACCCAAGCGCAATACCTCTTCACGGCTATCAGCCACGCCGTCCGCCAAACCTGCTTCCTTAGCCTGCAGAGAGGTAAGAGCTAAAATTTGTCCAGGCGCTGCATAAGGCGCATAGCCCATGGTTTTGTCCACCATCGCCGCCGCGGCCTGGGCATTGCGATTTCGCTGTCCCGCTGTCGCTGCAAATTCCGCCTTTAGAGCTGCAATATTTTTTTCTGTAGCCGGAATGGGTTCGGCCGCTCCGATGCTGCTCCCAGGGGCCATATAAATCCGCTCGCAAGCCAAGGCGATTAAAGCCCCAGCAGACCAGGCCCGAGGCTGCACATAGCAAAAAACAGGCACCTGCGAGCGCAGCAGGCGATCCCGCATTCGCACGGCAGCATCCACTTGCCCGCCAAAGGTATCAATCTCAAGCAAAACTGCCTCTTGTCCCGTTGTCTCTGCGTGTTCAATGGCCCGAGATAATTTAGCCGCTTGCACGCCATTAATTTCTCCTTGCACTTGCACCAAGGAAACAGCGCCTTCACAAAGCGGAGACAACAAACAGCTTATCATAAACAAGCATAGGCAAACATAGCGCTTCATGGACCTCTCCTTTCCGCGTACACACGCCACTGCCTTCTCAGATTGGCAAAAAACCCGGTACTTAGTGCGTCTAAGTACCGGGTTTATCTTATTGATTGAGTCGTTCACGCACCAGCGTATTTACCAATTTCCCATCAGCTTTGCCTTTCACTTGGGGCATGAGAATAGCCATAACTTTTCCCATATCCTTTGCTGTGACCGCCTGGGCTTGGGATACTGCCTGGTCTACCAACGCGCGAACCTCTTCCTCGCTCAATTGCGCAGGAAGATATTCAGCCAAAATGGCAATTTCTTCCTCAAGTGCAGCTACCAAGTCCGGCCGATTTCCTTTACGGAAGTCTTCCATGGAATCCCGGCGCATCTTCACTTCTTTAGCCAATACATCCAAAACTTCTTCATCGTTTAGTTCTTTCTTACGATCAATTTCAAGATTTCGAATGCTGGCTTTGACCATTCTAAGCACGCTTAGACGACTTTTGCCGGCTTCTCGCGCTTTCATGGCCGTTTTTACGTCCTCAGTCAATCGTTCTTGCAACGACATCTTTGGCACCTCCAAACGACGAATTAATGGTAGCGGCGTTTGCGGGCAGCCTCGGATTTTTTCTTGCGACGGACGCTAGGTTTTTCATAGTGTTCGCGTTTTCTCACTTCAGCAAGTGTTCCGGCCTTCTGGCAGGTACGCTTGAATCTACGGAGTGCGCTATCAATGGTTTCGTTTTTTCCTACCTTGACTTCTGACATCGATTCTCCCTCCCCTCCACCGACCGTTACGGGAGTGTATGTTTCTTCACAATACACCTCGTTATTATACACGACCACCTGTTCCGTTGTCAATGGCTGTTTAGCCTGGCGGCCACTGCATTGCTCTACCGCCGAGAATATGCCAATGTAAATGGCCCACCGTCTGACCGCCGTCTTGCTTAATATTGCTGACCACCCGAAAGCCCTTTTCCTCGAGCCCCAGAGATGCCGCTACTTTAGCAATCACCTTCATCATGTGCGCCAAAAGAGGAGCGTCGCTTTCCTCAATGGCCAGCAAATGATCAATATGGCGTTTAGGAATGGCCAATACGTGAACTGGCGCCGCCGGCTGAATATCATGAAAAACCAATACTTGTTCATCCTCATATACAATTTGAGAAGGAATTTCTTTTTGCGCTATCTTGCAAAAAATACAATCCTGTGACATTTTAACACCTCCTCTCATTGCATAACAGTTCATTACTATTCGGTTTATTGTCTTAATTTTCCTTCTTTTGCGAGAAGAAAATAAGGAAACACGTTAAGATTCGCTCAAACAACCTTCCAACCAATCTTCACGAACTTCCAGAAGTCGCACCGCCATCGTCCGTCCCGCCAAGTCCTCCGTCTGCGGCGGCAGCTTAACCCGCAAATAATTACCAGTTAGCCCTGTAGGCCTGCCGTCTAGGCCAGGATGCTCGAAGAGAACCTCCATGGTGCGTCCGACAAAAGTTTGGGCAAACCGAGCGGCGCTTTTGGCAGCGACAGCCTGCATTCGCTGCGCTCGCTCTTTTTTTACGTCTTCCGGTACTTGCTGCGCGAAAGACGCCGCCGGTGTTCCGATTCGACGAGAATAAGGAAACACATGCACTTTGGCAAAACCAAGACGCTCTACAAACGCCAGAGAATTGGCAAACATTTCTTCTGTTTCTCCGGGAAAACCGACAATAATATCCGTGGATATAGCTACATCGGGCAGAAGAGCTCTAATTTCTGCGGCCTGCGCGGCAAAATCCTCTGTGCTATAGTGTCGGTTCATAGCCTGCAACAGACGATTGTCGCCGCCTTGCAACGGCAAATGCAGATGCGGACACAACCGCTCGTCCCGACTCATTACTTGAAGCAGTTCCGGCTCCACTTCGATGGATTCCATGGAGCTGATGCGCAAGCGTCCCAATCCAGGCAAGGCTAAAATTTCCCGAACCGCTGCCGCCAACGTTCTTCTCTCATCCTGCCATTCTCGTCCATAAGCGCCCAAATGAATGCCTGTCAGCACAATCTCCGCAAAGCCTTGGCGCACCAACTTGGCCGCTTCCCGGCGCACGCTCTCCAAGGAACGGGACCGCAAGCGTCCTCTAGCATAAGGAATAATGCAATAGGTGCAGTAATTTTCGCACCCTTCCTGGATTTTCAGGAAAGCACGCGTCCTCCCGGAAGTTTCTTCCGCCAACGGCACTTCTTCAAAGGCGTCGGCCTTCATAATATCGCTGACCTCCTGAACTTGTCCATCTGCACTTGCCGCCTGTTCCGCTAATTCAACAATGCGTTGACGATCTTGAGTGCCCACGATAAGATCCACTCCTGGAATAGCCGCCACTTCTGCCGCCGCCACTTGCGCATAGCATCCGGTAACCGCCACTACCGCTTCCGGATTCGTTCGTATGGCCCGGCGAATGCATTGGCGTGACTTTCTTTCGCCCAAATGCGTAACTGAACAAGTATTCAGCACATATACATCCGCCACAGAATCAAAAGACACCACTTCATAACCGCGGGCGGCAAACAGCCCCTGCATGGCTTCCGTATCCGCTTGATTGACTTTGCAGCCTAATGTCATAAAGGCTACTTTTGACATGATGTTCCTCCCAAATCTCCTAGCTCATACATTACAACTGCAGCCGCAGCCACCGCAGCCGTCTCCGTCCGCAAAATGCGCGGCCCCATGCGCACTACCAACGCGCCATGTTGGCGCGCCAACGCCACTTCCTGCTGCGTTAGGCCTCCCTCCGGCCCGACAAGTAACGCAACTTCTTGCGGACGCTCCTGTAGAGCCGTCAATGCTTCCTTAAGACCCAAGCTTTGCTCGTCTTCGTATAAGACCAAAAGCAGCGCGCCCTCAGGCAGCGCTGCCAAGGCATCTTCCAGGGAAGCTACAGGCCTAACTACTGGAATGCGGCTGCGCTTGCATTGTTTAGCCGCTTCCAGCGCTATGCGTTCCCAGCGTTCCTGCCTGGCAACAGCCTTCTTTGCATCAAGGCGCAGCACACTGCGTTCAGCGGCTATAGGAGCAAAAAAGCGGCAACCTAGCTCAACCGTTTTTTGCAGCACCCATTCCATTTTTTCGCCTTTAGCCAAGCCCTGCAAAACATGCAATCCAAGCTCTGCTTCTGCGGTATCCTCTATCATGCGAAGAATCCGTAACACAACCAGCTCCTCGGATACATCCGTCACTTCGGCTTCTGCGCTGCGGCCTTCTGCGTCGCAAACAGCAATGACTGCCCCCGGCTGCAACCGCAGTACTTTTGCCGCATGCAGCGCCTCCGTTCCTGTCAACACAGGGTTTGCTAACGAACCTAAGAAAAACCGCCTCACTTTATGCCCCGCCTTTTCTGGCAATGATCGCTACCCAGCCGCCTTCTTCCATTACCTTATCCACGTTTAATCCCTGTTCTCTTAAGGCAGCCGTTACATCAGGCAAACGTTCCGAGATAATACCGCTGCCGATAAACGTACCCCCTTCGCGCAAACGCCCTGGGATATCCGGCAGCAGGCGAATAATCACATCTGCTATAATATTGGCCACCACTACGTCTGCTTGGCCGCTAAAACCGGTCAGCAAATCACCTTCGCGCACTTCCACGCGATCTTCCACATGATTCATGACTACGTTTTCCTTAGCCACCCGTACCGCTACGCTATCTAAATCTACGGCGCGAACACTGGCAGCGCCTAATTTAGCCGCCGCCACCGCTAAAATGCCAGAGCCGGTTCCCACGTCAAAAACAACTTGGCCGGGAGTCACTACCTCTTCCAATGCCCGACAGCACAGCATGGTCGTATGGTGGGTGCCGGTGCCAAAGGCCATCCCTGGATCCAGCTCAATAATCAATTCCTCCGGCAAAGGCTGATAGCTTTCCCATGATGGTTTAATAACAATTTTTTCGCCAATTTTCACAGGATGAAAATATTCTTTCCAAGAGGTAGCCCAATCTTCTTCTTGAATTTCCTTGTAGGCAATTGTTCCTTGGCCTTTATCCAAATTATGCTGCGCTAATTCATTAACCAAGCGCTCAAAGGAGCGTAATTTTTCCTCCAAATCTTCGTCAACAGGCAAATAGGCTTTAACTACAACGGTTTCCACGTCTTCCTGCTCCGGAAGCTCGCAATAGTCCCATGTGCCGGAACGCCGATAAGAATTAATCAGTTCCGGATCTTCAATGACGACGCCGCTTGCTCCGAGGTCGTGAAAAATATTAGCCACCGCCTCAGTAGCCTCATGTGTCGTGGCAATGCTTATTTCTGTCCATTTCATAGTTATACGACCTCGCTTTCTTTAAAAGAGCCATAAAAGGCAAAGACACGTCTTCGCTTCCCAAGGACATTTTGAAACCTCCTGGGCAAGACCGTGTCTTTGCAAAATGGCAGCCAGCGACTCCTTTCATTAAAACAGGAATCAACCGCCGAATACATCCTTCATCTTTTTGAACCAGCTTTTTTCTTCGCCGTATACCTGATCGCCGCCAGCTACAGCAAAGTCGCGCAGTAATTCTTTTTGTTTATCGTTCAGCTTTTGCGGGGTTATTACCTTCACCCGCACATGCTGATCGCCCCGACCGCGACCATGCAAACGAGGCACGCCTTTTTCGCGCAAACGGAACACAGTACCGGATTGAGTGCCTTCGGGAATCGTCAACTTGACCTTCCCATCCAACGTTGGTACATCTACTTCCGCTCCCAAGGTTGCTTGTACAAAGCTGATGGGCACTTCGCAGAGCACATCGTAGCCCTCGCGTGTAAAAAGGGGATGCTCTTTGATGAATAAATAGACGTACAAATCACCAGCCGGGCCGCCGCGCGTACCGGCTTCGCCTTTACCTGACACTCTGAGGCGCGAACCATTATCTACGCCCTTAGGAATGGTTACCTGAATCTTATGCCGTCCGCGAACCGTACCGGTGCCGCGGCAGACATGGCATGGCTTCTCGATAATCTTGCCGGCGCCTCGGCATTGATCGCAAGCGCCTACATTAACCATACGCCCAAAGGGAGTATTCTGTACGTATTGAACCTGGCCTGTCCCTTTGCACTTAGAACAGGTTTCCGCCTTTGTTCCCGGCGCTGCGCCGCTGCCATGGCAGGTTCCGCATTCTTCCGTACGAGGCACTTCAATTTCCACTTCATGCCCAAAGGCAGCCTGTTCAAAGGTAATTTCCAGATCGTAGCGCAGGTCGGCGCCCTGTTCCGGTCCATGCTGGGGCCTCCTGCCGCCAAAGCCGGACTGTCCGAAAAACATATCGAAAATATCAGAGAAACCGCCAAAATCCCCCTGAAAGCCACCCGCCCCGGGGCCGCCGGCCCCGGGTTCAAAGGCGGCATGTCCAAGCTGATCATACCGCGCACGCTTATTAGCATCTGACAACACTTCGTACGCTTCGTTGATTTCCTTGAACTTCTCTTCCGCTTCTTTCGGATTGTCACGGTTGACGTCAGGATGGTACTTGCGTGCCAGCTTGCGATACGCTTTTTTTAATTCATCTTCCGAGGCGGACTTGTTTACGCCAAGCACCTCATAATAATCGCGTTTTGCCACGTGTCACCATCCTAGCTTTGGATTATTTTTTATCTTCGTCAACCACTTTAAAGTCAGCATCTACAACATTGTCATCTTGTTTCTTGCCAGCTCCGCCAGCCTGCTGAGCGCCTGCAGCGCCTTCTTGAGGCTGTTGCTGCTGATACAAAGCGCCTGCCAGCTCATGCAGCGGCTTCGTCAATTCTTCCGTATCAGCTTTAATCTGCTCCAGAGTACCACTTTTCAAGGTTTCTTTCAACTTATCAGCGGCAGTCTGTACTTTTTCGGCCAAAGCCTTATCAACTTTGTCGCCAGCTTCTTTAATTGTCTTTTCTGCTTGATATACCAGGCTGTCCGCCTGATTGCGCACTTCCACCTCTTCACGGCGCTGTTTGTCTTCGGCCGCATGGGCTTCGGCTTCTTTCACCATGCGCTCAATATCATCCTTGTTAACGCCGGTAGAAGCGGTAATCGTGATCTTCTGCTCTTTGCCTGTGCCAAGATCTTTCGCCGACACATGCACGATACCGTTGGCATCGATATCAAAGGTAACTTCGATTTGCGGTACGCCGCGGGGAGCCGGAGGAATATCGCCCAATTGGAAGCGTCCCAATGTTTTATTGTACGAAGCCATTTCGCGTTCGCCTTGGAGCACATGGATTTCTACAGAAGGCTGATTGTCAGCCGCCGTGGAGAAAACCTGGCTTTTTTTCGTAGGAATCGTCGTGTTGCGTTCGATAATCTTGGTGAAAACGCCTCCAAGAGTTTCGATCCCAAGAGACAACGGCGTTACGTCCAGCAGCAGAACGTCTTTTACTTCTCCAGCCAGCACGCCCGCCTGGATAGCAGCGCCTACAGCTACGCACTCGTCCGGGTTCACTCCGCGGAAAGGCTCTTTACCCAAGAATTTTTTGATAGCTTCTTGAACGGCAGGAATACGAGTAGAACCGCCAACCAAGATAACCTTGTCGATTTCGTTTACGCTCAATCCGGCATCGGCCAGAGCTTGGCGCGTGGGTCCCATGGTGGATTCCACTAGATCGCTTGTGAGCTCTTCAAACTTAGCCCGGGTCAAATTGACGTCCAAATGCTTGGGACCAGTTTGATCCGCAGTAATGAAGGGCAGATTGATATTGGTCGTCAACACGCCGGATAATTCGATTTTCGCTTTTTCCGCCGCTTCGCGCAAGCGCTGCACCGCCATGCGATCCTGAGAAAGATCAATGCCTGTTTCTTTTTTGAACTCTTGAGCCAAATATTTTTCGATACGCTCGTCGAAATCATCGCCGCCTAAACGGTTGTTACCATTAGTAGCTTTTACTTCAAATACGCCTTCGCCCAGTTCCAGCACGGATACGTCAAAGGTGCCGCCGCCCAGGTCGAATACTAAAATCGTGTGATCTTCGCCTTTATCCATGCCATAAGCCAACGCTGCGGCAGTAGGCTCGTTAATAATACGCAATACTTCCAGACCTGCAATAGTGCCAGCGTCTTTGGTAGCCTGACGCTGAGAGTCGCTGAAATACGCAGGTACGGTAATAACCGCCTGGGTCACCGTTTCTCCCAAGTAAGCTTCAGCATCAGCCTTCAGTTTTTGCAAAATCATCGCCGAAATTTGTTGCGGCGTATAGGCCTTGTCCTCAATCGACACTTTCCAGTCAGTACCCATATGACGTTTTACGGAGCTAATGGTACCATCGGGGTTTGAAACCGCCTGGCGCTTAGCAAGTTGTCCCACCAAACGTTCACCGGTTTTGGAAAAGCCTACTACCGAAGGAGTCAGACGACTTCCCTCTGCATTGGCGATTACTGTCGCCTCGCCGCCTTCCATTACCGAAACAACAGAGTTTGTTGTACCTAAGTCAATACCAATTACTTTTGCCATGTTTCAATTCCTCCTTATTTCGTTTCACGCCAACAGCCAATTTCAAGCTGCCAGCCGACATTATACAATTGGTTAGCCAACTACCTTAACCATGCTTGGGCGGATGACTTTGCCTTTTACGCTATAGCCTTTTTGCAGTTCCTGGACAATCGTTCCTTCCGCTTGATCAGCGTCTTCTACGCGCAATACCGCTTCATGATACTGAGGATCAAACTCTTTACCTTCAGCCTCCACTACGCTAAGCCCCGCCTTTTCAAGAGCGCCAAAAAGCTGACGGTAAATCATGGAGACACCGGAGCCTATGCCTGCGGCTTCTTCTTCACTCAGACTGCTCAAGGCGCGTTCAAAATTATCCAGCACCGGCAGCAGTTCTAAAATTAGATTCTGCGCCACTACATTCGATAACTCTTCTTTTTCCTGGCGCGAACGACGACGGAAATTGTCAAAATCCGCATAAAGACGCTTATAACGATCTTCAGCTTCCGCCAAAAGCCGTTCCTTCTCCTCTTGGACTGCTTCGACCGTCACAGTTTGATCTGTTTCGGCTTCTTGACAGCTTTCCTGGGCGGAGACGTCTTGATTTTCTTTGTTTTCTAGATCTTCGTGGTTATTGGCCACTCTTTCCACCTCTTTGCATTTTACTTTCTCAAAAATCAGGCAAGCCTTCTTCCATGCCTTGTTGAGGAGCGCCATTTTCATCACGCTTTCGAATAATCGTGTCAATACGCAAAATGGCTACGGCCACTTCTCCGGCAGCTTTCAATGCATGCAGCTTGACTTCCAGCGGATCCATGATCCCCGCCTGCAGCATATCCGCCACTGCGCCGCTTTCACAATCAATCCCCAGCAATTCCTTGCTTTGAGATGCTTGCGCCGCCAACACTTCCTCCACTTTTTCCAGCGGATTAAAGCCAGCGTTATCCACAATCTGCGCCAGAGGACGCTTTAATGCGGCACTCACGCAATCAAGACCATAAGCGGCCATGCCTTTCATACGGTCTCTGTGACGTTCTAATTCGCGGGCCACGGCAATTTCTGCAGCGCCGCCGCCCGGAAGATATCCGCTTTTCACCGCGGCCTGCACGCTAGAAGCAGCGTCCTTGGCAATGCGTTCCCGCTCGCCAACGACTTCCGCCGTAGCAGCGCCCACTAAAATAGTAGCCATCGGTTTGCCAGCGCCGCCGAGCATACGAATATGCCCCAGCTTTTCTTCAGCATACACGCGCTCAACCTTGCCCAGATAGCGCTGCAGCTCGGCTTTTTCCTTTTTCAACGCGGTCCGCTTCACCATACGCGCACCGGTATGTTCCGCTACGCGGCGCAAGTCTGTCGCATTCACCTGACTCACCACAAACATACCGGCGTCGGTAAAGGCTTCTTCCGCCGCTGAGTCAACAGCGCGATCGGTCAGGACCACCTGAATATCCATTTCCACCAGCTTCGCTATATTCTGCCGAAATTCTTCCTGTAGTTCCAGATAACGCTTAAAACCGGCTTCCGTTCCTAAGGCTTCCTCGCCCAGTTCTTCCGGCGCTAGCGCATCGTCCAGCACCATGACTTTAGCATCTTCCACAGTCAGAGGCATGTCTTGATTCAAACGTTCTTTTTCAATGATAACGCCAAGGAAAACCTCATTTTCAGCGCCTTCTTGAGCCAAGACCGTATCGGAAAGCTTAAAATGAGCTTCTTTCAACTTACCTCTGCCAATTAAGCGGGCCGCCTCTACAACTAGGTGAGCAATGTCCACATATTCTCTGCCAGCAATCCTCGCTACATCAAAAAGGCAGTCCGCCTGCACATCGTCAACAGTAACAGCGCGAGCCTTCAACTGCTTAGCCGCCTCTTCAATACCGAAACGAATCCCTTCGATTACCCTGGCTACCGGCACGCCTCGCAACACCTGAGTCAGGCCTTCCGATACAAGAGCGCCTGCCATAATCGTCGCCGTAGTTGTACCATCGCCAACTTCATCCTTTTGCGCTCTAGCCGCATGAATCAACATTTTCGCAGCCGGATGATTTATATCCATCTTTTCTAAAATTGTTACGCCGTCATTGGTAATAATGACTTCTCCGAAACGATCTACCAGCATGGTATCCAGCCCCTTGGGGCCTATCGTTCCTTCTACCGCCGAAGTAATGGCGCGCACCGCTTCAGCATTGGTCATCAACGCCGCTAATGCGCTATCCGCATCAGCGCCTCCGCCTTGCTTTCGACTCACAGACTACGCCTCCCTCTTAAAAATCACAGCTTATAATGCTTCAATATTTCACTAAGATTGTGGTTCATAAATTCCAAAGTTGCCATGATTTTGGCATAATCCATGCGCGTCGGGCCGAGTACGGCAATCGTACCTACAACCTCACCGCCCAAACAATAGGTGGCTCGCACCATACTGCAATCCTGGATACCGCTGAATTTATTTTCTCGGCCAATCGTTACCACAACACCATCGTCACTAGGCGCTTCTAAAATATCATACAGCAAACGCTCTTCTTCCAGCATATTCAACAGACGTTTGAATTTCTCCACATCTTTGAATTCCGGCTGATTCAACATCTGTGTAGCGCCGCCAAGATATACTCTTTCTTGATGCCGGCTGCTTAAGGTATCAGCTAAAATAGCCAAGGCTTCCTCAAATTCACGAGCCTCGCCTAAAATGCTGTCGCGGACATCCTGGAACATCCTCCCTCGGAAATTTCGAAAAGGAATTCCTGCTAAACGATTATTCAGTTTTTCGGCGATAAGCTGCATTTCTTCTAAAGTTGTACCCTTGGGCAAAGGCAGCAGCTTATTTTCAACAGCGCCGCTGTCGGAAACAACCACCAGCAACACCTTATTGTCATCGAACGGCAGAAATTGCAAGTACTTAAAAGAACTGGGACTTGCCTGCGGCGCCAGTACTAAAGAAACATTGCCTGTCATCCGCGAAAGAATCTTAGCGGTTGTCTGAAACACCTCATCCAAACGCCGCACTTTGGCTTGATACCAATTGCGAATTAAAGAGATTTCCTTTTCCGACATTTGCGTCGGAGACAGCAGGGCATCCACATAAAACCGATAGCCTTTGGCTGAAGGAATGCGCCCGGAAGACGTATGCAATTGCTCTAGAAAACCGAGAACTTCCAAGTCCGCCATTTCGTTTCGAATCGTCGCAGGGCTGACGCCAAGATCATATTTACGAGCAATCGTCCTGGAGCCAACCGGTTCTGCGGTGGATACATAATCATCGACAATCGCTTGCAATATACGACGTTTCCGTTCATCAAGCATGTCATCCACCTCCATTGTTAGCACTCTTCTCTAAGGAGTGCTAACATCTATAAAAAACATACCACTCTCCTCTTAAAATGTCAATATGTCTAAGTCAATCGACTCCAGTATTTCGCTTCATTTTTCATCAGACTTGCCGCCCGCCCCGGTTGCCAAAAAGGCTGCAAAGGCACGGTTGCCAAAACGCAGTCCCAAGGGAGTAAGATACGTCCGCCCCCTTTGCTTTTCCACAAGACCTTCCGTTAGTAGCTGCTCCAAAACAAGGGTGTAACGCTGCCAAAGCTCCACGCCAAAGGTTGCTTTAAATTGATAATGAGAAATACCGCCCCTGGTGCGCAGCGCCAAAAAGCAAAACTCCTCCTGCAGCTGCGCCGGCGTCAGCACGGGCTGCTTTCCATATTCCCACCGCTGCTGCGGACGCAAAGACAGATATCGTTCCAAAGGGAAACACCCTTCCCAACGCCGCCCTTCCAAAAAGGAATGCGCCGCCGCTCCCAGGCCTAAATACGGACGAAAACGCCAATAGCGAAGGTTGTGCCGACAAGCGCGTTTTTTTTGCGCATAATTCGATATTTCGTAGCGCTTGTAACCATGAGCCGGCAGCCAGCTTTCCAGCCAGTTGTCCATAGCTGCGGTTTCGTCTTCAGCTGGCAAAACTAACAACCCTTTTTCTTCGAGGCTGGCAAAAGGCGTACCTTCTTCTATTTTCAAAGCATAAATTGATAAATGCTCAACAGAAAGTTCCGCCGCTTGGCGCACGCTTTGCTGCAGCAAAGCCAACGTCTGCCCTGGCAATCCGGTCATCAAATCTACATTGCAATTGTCAAAGCCAGCCTGTCTGGCAGCCTCTAGGGCCGCAAGCGCCGCCGCGCCGTCATGAATACGGCCGCAGTTTTGCAGCAGCGCATCATCAAAAGACTGCACGCCTAGACTGAGACGATTGAACCCTGCCGAACGCAACAGCCGCAGGTCGTCAGCGGAAACCGTGCCCGGATTCGCTTCCAAGGAGATCTCCGCTTCCGGCAGCACCAAAAACCAGCGCTGCAGCTCCTGCAGCAACCGTACTAGCGCCTCAGCGCCGATAAGAGTCGGCGTACCGCCGCCAAAAAAAATCGTGTCTACCGTCGCTTTTCCCAGCCGGTTTCCCTGCCAAGCTATTTCCTCGCACAATGCTTCTATATATTGTTTTTGCAGTAAAGCGCTCCCTGTTTGAGACGGAAAGTCGCAATAAGCGCACTTCTGCCGACAAAAAGGAATATGCACATACAAGCCTAACATCCCCATGTTCCCGCCCTCCGGAAAACCAGAAAGAGGGCCGCCTCAATCGCTCTCGAGGCAGCCCGCTTTATATTTTAAACAACTCAGTCAATCTTTAAAATAGCCATGAAGGCTTCTTGCGGAACTTCTACGCTCCCCACCTGTTTCATGCGCTTTTTGCCTTCTTTTTGTTTCTCCAGCAATTTGCGTTTCCGGCTAATATCGCCGCCATAACATTTGGCCAGTACGTCCTTACGCATGGCGCGCACCGTTTCCCTGGCGATAACCTTATTGCCTATGGCCGCCTGCACGGGGATTTCAAACATCTGCCTGGGAATAATACCGCGCAGCTTCTCAACCAAAATACGGCCCCTGTGCGTCGCTTTCTCTTGATGCACAATAACAGACAGAGCATCTACAGGATCGCCATTTAAAAGAATATCCAGTTTAACCAGCGCCGACTCCTGATAGCCCGACAATTCGTAATCCAACGAAGCATAGCCGCGGGTAGATGATTTCAGGCGATCAAAGTAATCATAGATAATCTCGCTCAAAGGCAAATGATAGGTCAACAATACCCTTGTCGTATCGAGATATTTCATGTCCTTAAATTCGCCTCGTTTTTCCTGAGACAATTCCATCACCGCCCCCACAAACTCGTTGGGAACGATAACCGTCGCTTTTACGTAAGGTTCTTCAATATGTTCAATTTCCTGCGGCGTAGGAAGTTTCGAAGGATTGTCAATCTCTAGCTTTTCCCCGTCCGTCTTGTATACATGATAAATAACGCTAGGCGCCGTTGTAATCAGAACAATGCCATATTCACGTTCCAGCCGTTCTTGGACGACATCCATATGCAGCAACCCTAAGAAACCGCAGCGAAAACCAAAACCAAGAGCCACAGACGTTTCCGGTTCAAAGACCAACGCCGCATCGTTAAGCTGCAATTTTTCCAACGCATCCCGTAGGGAATCATATTCCGACGATTCCACCGGATACAAGCCGCAGTATACCATCGGCGTAATTTTCCGGTATCCTTCGAGCGCCTGCGTTGTTGGGCGCGCCGCATCGGTTACCGTATCGCCTACGCGCACGTCTTTAACGTTTTTAATACTTCCCGCCACATAGCCAACCTGACCAGCGGTCAGTTCTGAAACATTCGTAGGCACCGGGCGAAATACGCCGACTTCAGTAGCCTCAAAAACTTTGTCCGTCGCCATCATGCGCAGTTTCATGCCAGGCGCCATGCGCCCGTTTATAACACGCACATAGGCGATAACCCCTTTATAGGCGTCAAAATGCGAATCAAAAATCAGCGCTTGCAGCGGCTCTTCAACTTTGCCAGCAGGCGCCGGCACCCTCTTTACAACAGCCTCTAGCACTTCCGGGATGCCAATGCCCGTCTTGGCGCTAACTAAGATGGCTTCTGACGCGTCAATGCCAATAACATCTTCAATTTCCTGTTTAACTCGTTCCGGGTCGGCGCTAGGCAAGTCAATTTTATTAATGACCGGAATAATTTCCAAATTGTTTTCCAGCGCCAAATATACATTCGCCAGCGTTTGCGCCTCAATGCCTTGCGCAGCATCAATTACCAACAAGGCGCCTTCACAGGCAGCCAAGCTGCGAGACACTTCATACGTAAAATCAACATGTCCCGGAGTATCAATCAGATGCAGCATATAGGTCTGCCCGTCTTGGGCCGTGTATGCAATACGCACGGCCTGCGATTTTATGGTAATGCCTCTTTCACGTTCCAGTTCCATCTGGTCGAGCACTTGCTCTTCCATCTCCCGCGCTGAAAGCGCGCCGGTATATTCAAGCAGGCGATCCGCCAGAGTGGACTTACCATGATCAATATGAGCGATGATCGAAAAATTGCGGATATTCTTTGTGTCCATTCCAAGCTCCTCTTTTCTAAAACTGAATGCAAGCCCGCTATAGTTCGGTCCTGCCCTAACTTATTCTTAGGCTTATTGATGTCGCTAATCGATTATAGCATCCTTATAACGCCCTCTGCAAGAATTTGCATTTCGAGTGTTGACAACCATACGAAGAGATGATATTATTACACCTGTGCCAAGCAGTGCCGGAGTGGCGGAATGGCAGACGCAGATGACTCAAAATCATCCGGGTTCGTCCCGTGGGGGTTCAAGTCCCTTCTCCGGCACCAAACTTCAAAAGTAAAAGAACCCTTGATTCAAGGGTTCTTTTTTTATTTCTGCATCAATATTTCTCACTTCGTGCTTTTCGCAATTTTCGCGGTTGAATAATAAATTGGAGAAACGTTGATAAAGAACCGCGCAACACACGAAAGACGCGAAAAGCTTTTGAGGTCGTTTTTCTCCTGCGTACCCTCCCGTGACTCCCGCGACTCCTGTTCAACTCTATCGTACCTCCAACAACTTAAAGCGCCCCGGGACGCTTAAAGCCTCGGCCAATCACTTCCGCCGTATCAATGACCATAAAGAAAGCGCCCTGGTCCGCTTCATCCACAAAACGCTTCACATGGGCGATTTGCGCTCGGGAAATGACTACCATGAGCACATCCTTGCTTTCACTGGTATACGCACCGCGCGCCTGCAAGAAAGTAGCCCCTCTGCCTAATTCTTCTAAAATGCGTTTCGCAATCTGTTCTCGTTCTTGTGAAATAATGAGCAGCACCTTCCGTCGGTTAAAGCCTTCAATGACTTTATCTACTACTGTACTGCCCACAAACATGGAAATGAGCGTATACATACCAATTTCCAGGCCGAACAACAGCGCCCCACAGGCCACCACTACCACATTGACAGCAAATGCCGCCGTACCGATCTCCATACCATAGCGTTTTTTAGCAATCATTCCGACTACATCCGTACCTCCCGTAGAGGCGCCGGCGCGAAATACCATGCCCAAACCGAGACCGCCAAAAACGCCTCCATATAAGGAAGCTAAAAAAATATCCTTAGTAGGACTATGCTGCTGCAAAAAACCGGTAACATCCACAGCCGCCATGAATACGACAATGCCTGCCAAGGTACTATAAAAGAAATCCTTGGAAAGCCAGCGATAGGCTGCGTATAAAAGAGGCACATTCATAATACCGATAGCCACACCTACCGGCGTCCCCAGGAGATAATATAAAATAATGGCAATACCGCTGACGCCTCCGCTGAGCATATGAAAAGGCAATACAAATAAATTTAGCGAGGCCCCGCAAAGAAACGACCCTATGAGAATCGCCAGTACCCGGCGCCAGGAAATTTTCCGTTTTGTCAGAGGTCCCCAAGCATTCTCTTTTTTGTTCATTGCACATATCCTTTCGCAGCTTTTTTAAGGAGGCTTTTAAATGAAACAATGGCTGGTGGAGCAGCAGGCTCTCTCTTTGCAAATCTCTCGGCGCGCGGGCAGCAAGCATATCCGTTTGCGTTTTTTGCCTGACGGTACGCTGAGCGTTACTTTGCCCTGGCACTGTCCAACCGACCGCTTGCGCCAAGTGCTTGAAAATCAGGAGGATTGGTTGTCCCAGCAGCTAGCCGCACGCCAAGCGCAGCAACAAACTGACTGCTGCCTCTTCCAAGGCAGTTGGTATCGCCTGCAGGAAACAGAGCAATTGCCGCGCAACACTTTCGTCTTCCTAGACGCGCCTTTTCTTAAAACAACGCCTGCTTCACTGGAAATAAGAAACCTTCACTTACGACAATGGTATTATCATGAAGCGCAAACTTGTTTCACAAAACTTATACAACAATGGAGCGCCCGCCTGAGAGTTTCCGTACAACGACTAAGCATCCGCGAACAACGTACCCGTTGGGGCAGTTGTTCCAGCAAAAAAAACGTCAATCTCAATTGGCGTCTCATTTTGGCCCCTTTGCCGATTATTGAATATGTAGTAGTGCACGAACTATGCCATATGCACATCCCTAATCATTCCCGTCTCTTCTGGGAAGAATTGCAGAGCCATTTGCCGGACGGTCTCGCCCGCCGCAATTGGCTCAATCTCTACGGACAGGGACTGCTTGCCCAGCCGCCGCACCGTTAGCGCGCTCAGGATAATTCAAATCTGGCGCTTAGCCAAAAAGACCCCAGCCAAAACGAGCACTGCCCCCAACCCCTGCAACCAGCTTAGCTGCTCTCCTAGCAGCCACACCGCAAGCAGTAAGGCTAACGGCGTCACCAAATACATATACACCATCACCTGGTTCGAGCCCAGGCGCTCAATACCATAATACCACAAAAGCAAACTGATCACCGTCACCGGAATAGCTGCATAAAGAAGCGCTCCCCAACCTGCCAAGGTAACCGTTTCCCAAGGAAACAACCATAAGTCTCCAGCTGTTGCCGCAAGCAATAGCAAGGTCCCCGCCAAAGAAGTATGGCAGGTCGCCCACAAGCCGGAGCCTCTTTGAAGTATGGGCAGCATAAGCACTGGATAAACGCCCCACAGCACCCCCGCCGCCAAAGCCAGCATATCCCCAAAAAGAGTCTCTTCCCGAAAGCCCCAACTGCCGCCAGCGGCTCCCAACACAAAGATAAGGCCCAGAAGAGCCAGCAAACAACCGGCCACCATCTGTCTTCTCAAGCGTTCATACCCTAAAAATGCAGCTACAAAGGCCGTTGAAATAGGAGATAACCCCAACATTAAAGCCACTGTAGTCGCCGTCGTGTATTTTAAGGCGGCAATAAACAGCGTCTGGTAGATGGCAACCCCCACCGCTCCCACCAAAAGGCAGCGCCCCCAAGGGACCTGCCCAAAAGACAGTTTGCCTTCACGCCAGAACAAAACAAGATACATCAGCGGCGTCGCAATAGCAAAGCGCAAGCAAGTAAAAATCTGCGGCAAGAACTCACGCATGCCGATTTTACCTACAATATAATTTCCCGCCCAAATAAGTACAACCATCCACAAAGCCAATTCCAAGCCCCAAGCGCGACGCACCGCTTCACCTCCTACAAAGAACGGCCGCACTTTTCTAAGCGCGGCCGTCATTGACGCAAAATATTACTTATTCCATTTATGCCGTTGCTGACGTCGCGCGGAACCACCACCGCCACCGCCGCTGCGGCTGCGGTATATCATCCAGCCCACTAAACCTAATACGGCAAAATTCCCCATCCAAGCCTCTAAAATTCCCAAGTCCACAACTACATTGATCGCCGTTAATGCGCCCAAAAGCTTCATGCTATGAGGCACATTCACCAGAGGATCCCGTTTCAGCACCTGATATGCGGCGCCAAGAATCACCAAATCAATGCCCACCCAAATTAAAGGGTGTACCAGCAGCATTTTTATCAGGCTGCCGCCCATTAGCAGGGCAAATACTATTAACCACGTCTGATTCACAGGCACTGTTTCCTCCTCATTCTTCTTTGCCTCTTATCCTATCATCCTCTGGTTACCCGCGTCAACCGCCGCGTCAAATTCCTTCTTGGACCAGCTTCCGATATTCCGCTAGCAACCGTAAGGTGAGCGCTCCCGGCTTGCCATTCCCGATTGTTTGCCGACCCAGCTTGACTATAGGCATCACTTCTGTGCTGGTTCCTGTTAAAAAGACTTCATCCGCTCCATAAGCAAATTCAGGGGTAACGGCTTTCTCCAAAACGGCGAGGCCTAAAGGTTTAGCAATTCGGTCTAAGACAATCTGCCGGGTAATACCTGGCAAGATCAAATTATTCAAAGGATGCGTCCATAACACTTCATCCTTAACGACAAAACAGTTGCTTGACGTACCTTCCGTAATTTTCCCGTCTCGCACCAGCACGGCCTCATAGCAGCCAGCCTCTTTCGCTTCTTGTTTACCGAGGATGTTCGGCAATAAGTTCAAGGATTTAATATCGCAGCGCAGCCAACGGATGTCGTCCAATACCAGCGCCGAAACACCTTGCAGATGCACATCCTCCTCCGTCTGCGCCTGCGGGCGAATAGTCATCGTGAGAACCGGACAGCTCTGTTTAGGAAAAGCATGACTTCGCGGCGCTGCTCCTCGCGTAAGTTGCAAGTAGATGGCGCCATCAGCAATGCCGCTTTCCCGTATTAACTGCTCGTGCATCTCTTGAAATTCTTCCATAGTATAGGTGACTGGAATGCGCAATTCTCGTAACGAACGATATAAGCGAAACATATGCGCTTCAAAAGCAATCAATCGCCCCTGGTGAACTTTGGTAACTTCATACACACCATCGCCAAATTGATAGCCCCGATCTTCCAACAACACTACTTCTTGATCTAATTCCACAATACGTCCGTCAATATACCCCAAAGCCTTCATGTTCGTCTTCCTTTCCTGTCCTCTGATTGATGATAATCATCTTCTATAATGCTCTCGCTCTTGACCGCAGCTTCTCATGCTTTTAGTATAGTAGTATGCTTGAAGAGCGTCAAATGACCTTTTTCTAATAATTTGACATTTTCCAATCTATCAGTACCTATAGTTTCGCAAATACAGCGATAATCGAGGTGTTTCATGGCCAAAATACACTTATTTTCTCTAGAAGCCACTAGAGGCATTGCTATGCTTGGAGTAGTCGGCATTCACACAGGCGCTTTTTCTCTTTCCTATGCGCAGCCGGATATTCATCTGTTCGCCCTGTTGGAAATCGCCAGCCGTTTTAGCGTACCTATCTTTTTTTTCATTTCCGCCTTCGGCTTATTTTTAAACGATGACTTGGAGCAACCTTTTCAATACGGGCGCTTTCTGATTCGGCGTCTGCGGACCGTTCTGGTTCCCTATCTTACCTGGTCTCTTCTCTATATGACACACTATACTTACACAAGCGGCGACGATCACATCTGGGATGATCCTTTTTTACAATCTTATTTCCTCTTTGGCTTAGGATCCTATCAACTATATTTTTTGGTCATCTTGCTTTGGTTTTATCTCTTCATGCCTTTGTGGCGTCCTCTAGTGCGCCAGCTATCCGGCAAAAGGATCTGGCTGCTTCCCTGCCTTTTTTTTCTGCAGATGGCCTTCAACTATTGGTCCTACGCCCTCTTCCGTCCGCATGAAGAAGATTACTGGCTGAATTTACTTCTCCAATACCGCCTCAGTTACTGGCCGTGGCATTATGTATTTCTCTTTTTACTAGGAGGTGTTTGCGCCGTCCGTGTATCTCAATTTCGCAAGCTCCTGCAACGATATTTTTCATCCCTGTCTTTTGCCGCTTTGGCTTCTTTGGGCCTATTGCTTGGCTACTACTACATACTGGTCCTTCAGTTGTCTTATTCTCTGGAAGACGCCGTCAATGCCGCGCAGCAGCTCAGCCCCCCCGGCATGCTGTATACCCTTGGCGCCACCTTTTGGCTCTTCGCCCTCTTTGATCGTCCCCTGCCCGGCTCGCTCTCCTGGCTCCTTTCCCTTTTGGGACGGCATTCTTACTTCGTATACCTCGTACATCCTTTTTTTATGTACTATGCCATGGAATGGCTTACCGACGCTTCGCTGGAACTGACTCCTGAACGCATTCCTCTCTTTTTCCTCTGGGCTGCCGGCGGCAGTCTCTGCGCCGCCATAGCCTTTCGTTTTCTCAGCCGCTTTATCCCCGGCCTCTCCTGGATTCTCACCGGTTCTGGATCTCGTCGATGAAAGAAAAAAAGAAGAAGCGTAAAAGGGCTCTCGCTCTTACGCTTCTTCTTTTCATTTCTGATCACATAGTTTACTTGATTGCATGCTCGCATAAAATAGCATGCGCCTCGTCCGCTTCCGATTCAAGAACCAGAATCTCATGCAAGCCGTCATTGGCGGCTGCCATGGCACCCGCAGGCCGGATGTTGGCCAAAATTCCTTCTTGGCACAGCAACTCTTTCAGTTGTTCCGCCTGAGCACGGTTTGTGGCAATATAAATGACAGTCCACATACGCTTTTCTTTGCCTCCTAAATTCCTGGCTCGCTGTACTTCAGCCTCTTTTGCTCTCTTCCACTGCCCGAATCAACGCCGGGATGATTTCCAACACATCTCCCACAATACCAATGTCGGCCATGCGAAAAATGGGAGCATCCGGATCTTTGTTCACAGCCACCACAATATCGGCGCCGCCAATGCCAGCCAAATGCTGCACCGCACCGGAAATTCCACATGCAAGATACAGTTTAGGTCCAACGGCTTTACCGCTTTGGCCCACTTGGACCACATGCGATTGCCAGCCCGCATCTACCGCCGCCCTGGAGGCGGCTACAACACCACCCATAGCGTCAGCCAACTGCTGCAGCAATTGAAAATTTTCAGCACTGCCCATGCCTCGGCCTCCGGCAATAATAACCGAAGCTTCCTCCAGCTTGACTGCCGCCATCTTTCCAGGTCGAAATTCTAAGATTTTCGCCGCCAGCGACGGCAAGAGCACTTCTTGACGAACGGAAGAACCGCTTCGTCCCGGTTGTTGCCTGGGCCGCTTAAAAATTCCAGGCCGCACTGTTCCCATTTGCGGATATTTATCGCTGACAATGGTTGCCATAATGTTACCGCTAAAAGCCGGCCGCGTCCAAACAATTCGCCCCGAATCCTCTTGATAGGCCACACTGGTGCAATCTGCGGTCAACCCAGTTTGCAGTCTTGCTGCAACCCGAGGCGCCAAATCCCGCCCATTGGCCGTAGCGCCCAAAAGAAGGGCTGCTGGCTTATGCTCTGCCGCTAAGCTGCTCAGAGCGCTTGCATGCCCATCTGTAGTATACGGCTGCAAGCCGGGCGCTATCGCATTGTAAACCAAATCTGCGCCGTAAGCAAAAAGAAAGGGTTCCCATTCCTGGGTTCCATCCGAACAGACAACAGCCGCCAAGCTCTGCCCAGCGGCATCAGCCAACGCCCGACCGACTCCCAAAAGTTCCAATGAAACACTGCGCAGATCATCCGGTCCATTTCCCTCTATATATACCCAAATGTCTCGCCCTGCCGCCGAGTCCTTCGCCTCTTTTTTTAACACGGCTTGCTCAATTGCATCTAAAGAGCAAGCTGATACACAAGCGCCGCAAGAAGTACAAAGTCCTTCTTCCACGCTGACTTTGCCGTCTTTCAAGTCCAAGGCGGCAAAAAAGCAGGCTTGCAAACAGGCGCCACAGCCGCTGCACTGATCCGTCCGAATCTTCACTGCCATTTTTCTTCCTCCCTGTCCTCAGAAGACACCAGCTTGTTTTAATCGAATGGCCAGCAAATCAGCAGCTTGACGGGGAGCCATTCCTTGAATGACTTCGCCCCCTTTGCGAGTTTCCGGGGCAAAAATTCGCACAACCCGTGTCGGAGATCCCTGCAAGCCTGTTTCTTCTGCTCGCAGCCCTAAATCTTCCAGATTCAGAATGGGAATCGGTGTTTTATTCGCCCGCAGGCGTCCTTTGATACTGGGATAGCGTGGCTCGTTTAAGCATTTTGATATAGTCAGAACGGCAGGAAAAGGAAGCTCCAACACTTCATGTCCGTCCTCTACTTCCCTTTCAGCAATCAACCGTTGTTGTTCCGGGAACACTTCCAAACCGGACACGCAGGTAACTTGCGCCATATTTAAATGTTCAGCCAGTTCCGGCCCCACCTGCGCCGTATCGCCGTCAATCGCTTGTTTGCCACAGAAAATGAGTTCTGTCGGCCCCAGTTTGCTAATAGCAGCCGCCAGCGTCCGGCTTGTGGCTAGAGTATCAGCTCCGGCAAAGGCCTTATCACTGAGCAATACCGCTTCGTCCGCGCCCAAGGCCAAACACTCTTTCAGCACTTCCTGCGCCTGCAACGGGCCCATGGTCAAAACGCTCACCGTGCCGCCGCAGCATTCCTTCACGCGCAACGCCGCTTCTAAGGCGTGACGGTCAAAAGGATTAAGTATGCTAGGGACATCCTCTCGCTGTAAAGTATTAGTCTCTCTATCGATGCGCACTTCTGTCGTATCAGGCACTTGCTTAACGCAAACTAGTATTTTCACCGCCTGTCAGCTCCTCCACACGCGTCACTATTCATTTGGAGTCCATGTTATACTAATACTAATTCATGATACCATATTCGACGGAGGTCTGCCATGAAGACTTATAAAAAAATCACATCTCTATTACTCACTGCGGTTGTATTTTTCTTGCTCATCGGCGAGGCCTTAGTTCTAAAAGACGCTTTCTCGGAAACACCTGTTCCCAGCCAGGCGATTCTCATTCTCGGAACCCGCGTCTACGGGCAAGATCCAGGACCGATGCTGCAGCTGCGTTTAGAAAAAGCCCTGACTTTATATCGCCAGGGCTATGCTCCATACATCGTGACCAGCGGCGGTCAAGGAGCTGATGAAGGCATTAGCGAAGCCGCCGCCATGCGTAACTATCTAGTGGCCCGCGGCGTTCCCGCCGCCGCTATTTTTTTAGAGGACAAATCCACAAGCACTTATGAGAACCTGCGCAACAGCGCTGCTATTCTTCGAGAAAAAGAATTGAACCAGGTAATCGTCGTCACCAATCGTTCTCATGTTTTCCGTTCCTTATATTTAGCCCGCCTTCACGGACTCGACGCTAGCGGAGGCGCCGCGCCCATGAACGACCGGCCTCTCGCCTCGGCATATCAGTTCTTTCGAGAAGGGGTTGCTGTCCTTTCACTCATGCGGTATGAACGCTTCCTGTCCCCAATACCCGCTCCAGCTCCTCCAAGGTCTGGGGCGTTGCTTCAATCCAAAATCGCTCTTCTGTCGTAATAACTCTGCGGCTATCCACTAAATGCAACAGTACGCGGCACGAGCCATGATTTCGAGAAAAAACCGCTCGCAACGCCTCAAATACAGACGGAGTCTCTTGCTCCTTTCGCAGTTGCAGCCGCACTTCATTCGGTTGTTCCGTCAAAAGACTTATCCGCTCGGCCAGCACTTTCACTCCTTCTTCACTCACACTAACCTTCCCTTGCACAATCACCGGCGTATCCGGCACAAGAAGAGGCATGGATTGGTGAAAAACGCGGGGAAAGACCACTACTTCCATCTGCCTTGTAAAATCCTCCAGCGCTACAAAACACATCATATCCCCATTACGCGTGCTGATCCGTTTGGCCGCCGCCACCATGCCGCCGATGCGTATTTTTTTTCCATCCGCTGGCTGCGCCTGCAGTTCCTCTAAAGAAGTCAGGGAGGCCAATTGCTGCCGAAACGGTTCCAAAGGATGACCAGTGATATAAAAGCCGGTCATTTCCTTTTCGAGGGCAATCAACTGCGGCATCGGCAGCTCCGGCAAATCCGGCAATTCCAAGGAGCACGTTTCCGCCAGTTCTTCCTCTCCAAACAACCCCAGTTGTCCGCTCTGAGCATCACGCTGACAACCGGCTCCCACATCCACCGCTCGATCCAACACCGCCAGTAATTGCGAACGTTTAGCGCCTGTAGAATCAAAAGCGCCGCATTTAATCAGGCTTTCCATTACGCGCTTATTGACAAGACGCATATCTACGCGACTGCAAAAATCAACCAGCGACGCAAACGGTCCTTCTGCCGCTCGAGCCGCCATAACGCTTTCGATCGCTCCTTCGCCGACGTTTTTTACGGCTGACAATCCAAAACGAATGGCGTCGCCATCAACGCTGAACCGGCTCTCACTGGCGTTGACATCCGGCGGCAAAACAGCAATGCCCATGCGTCGGCATTCCTCAATATAATGGCCGACTTTATCACTGGCCCCCATAATACTGGTCAAAGTAGCCGCCATAAATTCATGAGGAAAATGCGCTTTCAAGTATGCCGTCTGGTACGTAACCAGCGCATACGCAGCGCTATGGGATTTATTAAAGCCGTAGTCTGCAAAATGGGACATCAACTCAAAGACGTCTTTCGCCAGGGAAGTATCAAGCCCTTTGGCGGCTGCGCCCTTCAAAAAGTTCTCCTTCTGCGCTTCCAGAACGGAGTGCTTTTTTTTGCCCATGGCGCGCCGCAGCAAATCGGCCTGCCCCAGACTGAAGCCAGCCAAGGTGGACGCAATTTGCATAACCTGTTCCTGATACAAAATAACCCCAAAGGTGTCTTTTAAGATAGGCTCCAGCCAGGGATGCATATAGGTCACTTCTTTGCGCCCGTGACGACCATTGATAAAATCAGTAACCATGCCGCTGCCTAAAGGACCTGGCCGATAGAGCGCCACAAGCGGAATTAAATCCTCAAAGCGTTCCGGCCGAAGTTCCTTTACCAAATTCGTCATGCCGGACGACTCCACCTGAAACACGCCAGCCGTATCGCCGCTAGCCAGCATGGCGCAAGTGGCGGCATCATCCAGGGGAATGGTTTCTAAGTCGACTTGAACGCCTCTGTTTTTAGCCGCCAGCTCTAGGGTATCGCCAATTACCGTCAGCGTACGCAAGCCCAAAAGGTCCATTTTCAACAAGCCGATTTCTTCTACGCGGTCTTTGTCATACTGCGTAGTTAAAAAACCTTCGGAAGAATGCTGCAGCGGAACCAGATGCGTCAGGGGTTCTTTGGCAATCACAAGCCCTGCCGCGTGAGTAGAGGCATGTCGAGGCAGCCCCTCCAGCGCCATCGCCAAATCCAACAGCTTCCGAACGGTCTCTTCGCCTTCATAGGCTTCTCGTAAAGGAGGGCTGGTTTCCAAGGCGCGCTTCAGGGTAATCCCCAGCTCGCCGGGAACCATCTTGGCGATCCGGTCTACTTCGCTATAAGATAAGTTCAGAGCCCGCCCCACGTCGCGAATAGCCGCCTTCGCCGCCATCGTCCCGAAGGTAATAATCTGCGCCACCCGATCACTGCCATAACGCCTGGATACATAATCAATGACTTCGCCTCGGCGCACATAGCAAAAGTCAATATCAATATCAGGCATGCTGACTCGCTCTGGGTTCAAAAAACGTTCAAAAAGTAAACCATACCGTAGGGGATCAATATCGGTAATACCCAGCAAGAAAGCGACAATGCTGCCTGCGGCGCTGCCGCGGCCTGGGCCTACGGCAATTTTCTGTTCCTTCGCATAGTTAATAAAATCCCAGACAATCAAAAAATAGCTGGAATACCCCATTTGCTTAATAACACCCAGTTCATACTGCAAACGCTCCCGAACTTCCGCTGTTTCTTCAGCATATCTTCGGGGAAGCCGTTCTTCGCAAAGCTGGGCCAAATACGCGTCCGCCGTCGTACCTTCCGGTAATGGGAATTGCGGCAAATGAAAATGTTCGAAATCGAAATCCACCTGGCAGCGCTCGGCGATACGGCAGGTATTGGCTAGCGCTGCCGGATATGCGTTAAAGAGCGCCGCCATTTCTTCGCCGCTTTTCAAGTAGAATTCATCGCTGGGAAAACGCATCCGACCTTCCTCATCCACGGTCTTGCCCATTTGGATGCACATAAGCACGTCATGGCTTTCGCTGTCTTTTTTCTCTACATAATGCAAATCATTCGTTGCTACCAAAGAAATACCCAGCTTGGCCGCCAAAGCCGCCAAGAGCGGATTGAGTTCCTTTTGCTCCGGCATACCGTGATCCTGCAGCTCCATGTAAAAATGCTCCGGCCCAAAAAGCTCCAGGTATTCCCGCGCCAGAGACTCTGCTTTTTCCTCTTGACCGCGCAGCAATGCCGCCGGAATCTCCCCCGCCAGGCAGGCGCTTAAGGCTATGATTCCTTCCTTATAAGTCGCCAATATCTCATGATCGATACGCGGCTTATAGTAAAAGCCTTCACAATAGCCTTTAGACACCAATTCTACTAAATTACGGTAACCAACTTCATTTTCCGCCAACAGCACCAAATGATACGCGTATTCACCATCCACGCTGGCTTTTTCCTGCCGCGAGCGCGGCGCCACATAGACTTCGCAGCCAATTACAGGGTGAATGCCCTGTTTTTTCGCTTCTTTATAGAAATCAACGACCCCGTACATGGTCCCATGATCGGTAATCGCCAACGATGTCATGCCCAGTTCCTTGGCCCTGGCTACCAGATTTTTAATACGGCTAGCGCCGTCAAGCAAGCTATATTCAGTATGCACATGCAAGTGCGTAAACGGTACCTTGGACATAGCAACCTCCCGAAGTTCTTCTTGTCTCATTTTCCTTCAATCCTCGGGTCTTGTCAAATTGATTTCCTTGACTATTTTTCCAGATAGACGTATGCTTAATATACCATACGGGGGTATTGCATAAAGGAGGACGTTTTATGCTGAATGAAAAGGAAAAGAAAAATCTCCAGCAACGTTTAAAAAAAGTCTCCGGTCAAATTAACGGCATCGATAAAATGATCGACGACGGCCGCTACTGCGTAGATATTTTGCAGCAAATTCTCGCCGCTCGGGCGGCGCTAAACCAAGTCGCCCTGCTTATTTTGGAAAGCCATACCAAAAGTTGCGTGGTCAACGCCATCAAAGCGGATCACGCCGACGAAAGCATTGCCGAACTCATGACCGTTCTCAAACAGTTTAATCGCTAAAGGATGTGAGCGTATGTCTGCTGAACAGCAAACGACCTTGAAAATTTCCGGCATGTCCTGCGCCGCCTGCGCCAAGCGCATTGAAAAAGGGCTCTCCCGCCTGGACGGCGTCACCCAGGCGCAAGTCAATTTCGCCACCGAAGCCGCCAGTGTCACCTATGACACCGCCAAAGTCCTTGAACCTCAATTAGCGGAAAAAGTGGCAGCCCTAGGCTTCCAGGTAATTCTGGAAAAGGCGGATTTTAAGATATCCGGCATGACCTGCGTCAACTGCGCCGCCCGCATTGAAAAAATGCTGGCCAAAGTTCCCGGCGTTCACTCTGTCCAGGTTAATTTCGCCTCGGAAAAAGCCAGCATTCAATATAATACCAGCGTTCTTGTCGCGTACGACCTGCAGGAAAAAATACGGCGCCTTGGCTATGAAGCAACCCTTGTCACCGAAAGAGCGTCCTTAGATCAAGAAAAGCAGCTGCGTCAAAAGGAGCTGCGCACTCAGAAACAGCGTCTGCTTTTTGCAGCAGCCTTATCACTGCCGTTGCTGCTGGGCATGATTTTTCATACCCTGCAATGGGAAGCGGCTCATTGGCTAATGAACCCGTATGTGCAGCTGTTATTGGCTACGCCAGTGCAATTCGGCGCCGGCTGGGCTTTTTACCGCGGCGCTTATCACGCCCTGCGCAGCGGCAGCGCTAACATGGACGTTTTAGTCGTTTTAGGCACCTCCTCCGCCTATTTCTACAGCCTCGCCAATATGCTGCAAGCTCAGCCGCAGCTATATTTCGAGACCTCCGCCGTCTTGATTACCCTCATTATTTTGGGTAAGTTCCTAGAAGCCACCGCGAAAGGACGCACATCGGAAGCCTTAAAAGCGCTGATGGGCCTCCAGGCCAAAACAGCCCATCGCTTGTCGCAAGGAGAAGAAGCCGATGTGCCGGTGGAAGCCGTCCTTCCTGGCGACGTTCTGCGGGTACGTCCCGGTGAAAAAGTGCCTGTAGACGGCGTGGTCTTAGAAGGCGCCTCGGCCTTAAATGAGTCCATGCTGACCGGCGAAAGCCTGCCTGTTGATAAAAAGGCAGGCGACACGGTTATCGGCGGCACCTTAAACACTTTTGGCGCATTTACCTTCCAAGCCACTAAAATTGGTAAGGACACCATGCTGGCGCAAATTATGCGCATTGTCGAAGAAGCGCAAGGCTCCAAAGCGCCGATACAGCGTTTTGCCGACAAGGTGTCCGCCTATTTTGTTCCGGCTGTGTTATTGCTGGCGCTGGCTACCTTTCTAGTCTGGTACCTGCTAGTGGTTCCAGGCGACTTTGCCACCGCCTTAACCCACTTTACAGCGGTCCTGGTTATCGCCTGCCCTTGCGCGTTAGGTCTGGCCACGCCTACGTCCATCATGGTCGGCACAGGCATTGGCGCCGAGCGAGGAATTTTAATCCGCAACGCCGAGCACCTGGAAACAGCCCACCGCCTTACGGCCATTGTCCTCGATAAAACCGGCACCCTGACCAAAGGGCTGCCGGAAGTAACTGATATTTTGCCGGTTGCCGGCGTAACGCCCCAGGAATTGCTGCTCCTTGCCGCGCAAGGAGAAAGCAGCTCTGAGCATCCCTTGGCGCAGGCCATCGTCCGGCACGCCCGCGCCCAAAGGCTGCCGGTGCTGTCTCCGGCAGCCTTTCGGGCCATTCCCGGTTTTGGCATTGAAGCTGTCACCGTTGAAGGCAAACAGCTTTTTCTAGGCACGCGTCAATGGCTTCTTACGCAGCAAGTCGATGCCGCTTCGCTGGAGGAAGCTATGCACGAACTAGAAGCTCAGGGAAAAACCGTAATCTTAGCCGCCCAGGAAAATCAGCTTCTGGGACTCATCGCGCTGGCGGATACGCTAAAAGAACATTCCGCCGCTACCGTCGCCGCTCTACAGGACATAGGCCTTGAAGTCTGGATGCTCAGCGGCGATAATACCCGCACCGCCAACCATGTCGCCTCCTCCCTCGGCATCAAGCATGTCCTGGCGGAGGTTCTGCCTGAAAACAAAGCGGCTGAAGTAGCTAAACTGCAGCAGCAAGGGCATGTCGTCGGCATGGTAGGAGACGGCATTAATGATGCTCCGGCCCTGGCCCGCGCCGACATTGGCTTTGCCATCGGCACCGGTACGGACGTAGCCATGGAAGCGGCGGACATTACCCTGATCAGCGGCGATTTGCAAGGCGTCATCCAAGCCATACGTCTCAGCCGCGCTACCTTGCGTAACATTAAGCAAAATCTTTTTTGGGCGCTCTTCTACAACTCCATTTGCATTCCTGCCGCCGCTGCCGGCTTTTTGTCTCCTATTATGGCCGGAGCCGCCATGTCTTTTAGCTCCATTTCCGTAGTATTGAACGCGCTGCGCCTCAAAAAAAGCAAGTGGTAACCCGCCAGCTTCATTCATCTCTTGTTTTTTTATCCCGACTGCAGCATAATTATAAAGAGAAAGCCTGCCCAAAAGGGAGGCCGCTTATTTTTCTATGAATACGAGGTGGATTATGATCCGTATTGGAATTTTACAACTAACCCAGATGCTTGATGATGCCGTAGAAGGCTTTCAAGAAGGACTCCAGGCCTTGAACGTAAAGGCGGAATTTATTTATCGCAATGCTGACGGCCAGCCCTCCCGGCTGCCGCAGTTAGCGGCGGAACTGGCGGCAGCCGATGTAAGCTTAATCTTCGCCTGCACCACTCCGTCCGCCTTGGCGGCGATCGCATTGCCTGCGGCTATACCTGTCGTCTACACGCCTGTATTTGATCCGGTCGGCGCTGGCCTAGCCGCCTCTCTCGAGCAACCAGGCGGCAACGCCACCGGTGTTTCCGGTATGGTTTCCGCTGCAGAAAAAATTACTTTTTTGCGCCGTTTGCTGCCCAACCTGTCTCGCTTGGGTATTTTATTTCACACCCAGGATACCAACGCCCAATTAGAAATGAAGCATTTCCGCCAGGCGGCGTCCGCTGCAGGCCTGTGTTGCGTAGAAATTCCCCTGGAAAAAGCCGAAGATATCTCTTCCTTGCCGCAGCTGCTGCCGGAAGGTTTGGACGCGGTCTTTTTGCCCATCGGCAAGGCCCTTGAGGATAATTTCGCCTCCATTGTCTACTATACAGATGCGTTATCCTTGCCGATTGTTGCTTCCCATGCTCCCAACGTCCCTGCCGGCGCTTTAGGCGCGCTTGTTGCGGACCACCGCCAATTAGGCAAAGCCTGCGCTGCCAAAGCCGCTGCCATTCTTAACGGAACCCCGGCCGGCAGCATTGCGGTAGACATCGTAAAAGAACCTCATATTTTGCTAAATTCCTTTGCCGCCATGAATCTCGGCTTGGAGCTCGCAGCCGACCTGCAGGCAGAAGCGCGGGAGATTTTTGAATAAAGCCAGCCTCCTTTGAGTGAGATTGTTGAAAGATATGGAGAGATGAAAAAAATGGAACTGACTCGTCAAAGCGTGGAAATTCTTGCCCCTGTCGGCAACTGGGATGTACTGGAAGCCGCCATCGGCGCCGGTGCGGATGCTGTATATCTCGGAGGCAAACGCTTTAATATGCGTATGCACCGCACTGACACCAATTTCGATGATGAAAAACTGGCTCGAGCCATTGCCTACGCCCACGAACGCAATGTCAAGCTGTATGTAACCGTAAACAATTTGATCAGTGACCGGGAAATGCCAGGCATGCGCCAATACTTGGAACTATTGCAAAAGCTGCAGCCTGACGCCCTGATCGTACAGGACCTGTCCATTCTGCAGTTGGCCAAGGAAACCGGCTTTACGGTTCCCTTGCATGCCTCGGTCATGATGAACACCCATAACGAGCATGCCGTGCGGCAATTGCAAGCTTACGGCCTGACCCGCGTTGTTACCAACCGGGAAATGACGCTGGATCAGCTGCGTCTTCTTAAAGAACGCACAGGCATTGAAATTGAGTACTTCATTCACGGCGACATGTGCATCGCCCAAAGCGGTCAATGCATTCACTCCGGCGTACTCTTCGGACAAAGTTCCAACCGCGGCCGCTGCCTCAAGCCCTGCCGCTGGCCGTATCAGTTGGTTGACGCCAAAACCGGCGACGTCTTGGAGTCCGGCGAGCAGGGACCCTACAAGCTGGCTTTAAAAGACATGTGCCTGTATAATCACCTGCCGGAACTCATTCAAGCCGGCGTATGCTCCTTTAAGATCGAAGGACGCATGCGCACCGCCGACTTTGTGAGCAACATTGTCCGACTCTACAGCAGCGCCATTGATCGTTATTTTGACGATCCCACCGGCTATTACTTAACCGAAAAAGAGTGGCAGGAGATGCAGGAAAACCGTTCCCGCGATCTTTCCACCTGCTATTCCTTCGGCAATCCCGGCGCCGCCGCCATCGGCTACACAGGCGAACGAGAGCCGCGGTTTTTCAGTCAAGCCGTTGTAGAGCCCGGTCTCGATACGCCAATCGCTTTGCCGAAGCAGCCAAACGCCGCCGATTTCCCTCATAATCCAAAGTTGTCCGTACGCGTAGCGGACCGCGCCGCTGCGGCAGAAGCTTTGGAAAACGGCGCCAATACCTTGTATGTAGGCGGCGAAAGCTTTCTGCCCCACCGTCCTTGGACGAAAGAAAATTTAAAAGCCCTGGCCCAAGAAGCGCATGCGGCAAACGCTAAAGTGGTTGTTGCAGCCCCCCGTATTACCTTGGAACGAGAGTGCAGCGAATGGTCTCATTTGTTCAAACATGCCGCTGGGTTGGGCCTTGACGGCCTGATGGTCAGCAGCATCGGCATGCTTCGTCTAGCAAAGGAACATGCCGTCTTGCCGATCTATGGCGATCTTTCTTTGAATCTGTTTAACGGCGTTACCGCCAAGTGGCTGCAAGACAACGGCCTACGCCAAGGAACCGTCTCCGCAGAAGCAACCTGCGAACAGATTTGGGATCTTTGCCAACACACCCCCTTGCCGCTGGAAATGATTGTCCACGGACCGTTAGAAGCCATGATCATGGACCACCATTTGCCGGAAGCTATCCTTGGCTTGGAAAAAGCGAACGCTGACCGTTCCTACGGACTGCTGGACACCGCCGGGCAGATTCACCCCATTGCCATCGATCAGTATGAGCGCAATCATGTTCTCTTCGCTAAAGATCTTTGCCTGCTGCCCTTCCTATCCGCGTTGACCTCTGTCGGCAGCTATCGTATTGAAGGCCAGCATTACGCTCCAGCTTTGGTGGGGAAAATCACCAAAGCTTACCGCAAAGAACTTGACGAACTGGCTGCAAAAAAAGAAGCGTATGCGTTCTCTGCTGACGCTTTAACCGCCTTAAGCGAAGCCAGCCCACGCCCCTTGGGCATTGGCGCTTTCCGTTACCGTATTTCTCGTTAAAGTCAGAGAAACCAGTCTTTAAACAAGAGTAAAGGGAGTACTCGGAGGGCACGAATGAGGGTTGTGAAAGATATATAAAAAAGCAAATGCTTACTTTGCTTATCATAACCAAAGGAGCCGGCCCGTTTACGGGTCGGCTGCCGTACATAAACCCACTGCTTTCATGAGAGCGCCGAATCAAGACCTTTTTAGCGTGAGCTGCGAATAAAGCAGTATTTCCTTAAAAGAAAGGTGGTTGTTTTATGAGTCAGTTTATCGGTCCAGAGGAAATTCTTCGCAAAAAGAAAGAATATATGATTCCCTGTGTCTACCATTTTTTCCAGGAGCCCATGCAGCTGGTACGCGGCAGTATGCAGCATCTTTACGACCAGAACGGCAAAGAGTATTTGGACTGTTTTGCCGGAGTGTCTGTCGTTAACTGCGGCCACTGCAATCCGGAAATCACCAAAGAAATCTGCAAGCAGGTGGAAACGCTCCAACATACCTGCACTATTTATCTTACCGAGCCCATTGTCAATTTAGCAGAATCCTTAGCGCAAGTAACGCCTGGGGAACTGCAAAAAACATTCTTTTGCTCCTCCGGCACCGAAGCCAATGAAGGCGCCGCTTTGCTGGCAACCTTACATACAAACCGCCATGAATTCATCGCGCTGCGGCAAGGCCTGCATGGACGCACGAAACTGACTATGAGTCTCACAGGCATCGGCATGTGGCGCACCGATCCGGCTCCTGTAGGCGGCATCCACTTTGCGCCTAACGCGTATTGCTATCGCTGTCCTCTGGGCAAGCGCCATCCGGAATGCAATCTGGCCTGCGCCGACGAAATAGAAAATGTTATCAAGTTTTCTACCTCCGGACAAGTCGCCGCTTTTTTTGCCGAACCCATCCAGGGCAACGGCGGCATCATCACGCCGCCTGCCGGTTATTTCCAGCGCGTTAAGGAAATCCTGGATCATTACGGCATTCTTCTGGTCATTGATGAAGTACAGACCGGCTTTGGCCGTACCGGCAAATGGTTTGCCTGCGAGCACTATGGCATTACCCCGGATATCATGACCATGGCTAAAGCCCTCGGCAACGGTACCCCGGTGGGAGCGTTCACTGCTACCGCTGCTGTCGCCGACAGCTACACCCGCCCCGGTGCCTCTACACTGGGCGGCAACCCAGTGACCGCCACCGCCTCCTTGGCTACTTTACGCTATCTCAAGGAGCATAATCTGCCCGAACGCGCCGCCAAACTTGGGGCTTACCTAAAAAAAGGACTGCAGGAACTGCAACAGCGCCATCCAGCTATCGGCGACGTACGCGGCCTAGGCTTAATGCTCGGCGCAGAAATTGTCCTACCAGACGGCTCTGCCGCCAGCGACTGGGTAGATGCTATTTTAGAAGACCTCAAAAACAAAGGCTTCTTGATCGGCAAAAATGGCCCGGGCCGTAATGTACTGGCCTTCCAGCCTCCTCTGGTTATTGAGGAAAGCGACCTCGCCCGGCTCCTTGACGCCCTGGACGACTCTCTTACAAAGATCTGCCGCTAAGACCTTTATAACATGAATCAAAGCCTTCTTGGACATGCGCAATGCCGTCCGAGAAGGCTTTGATTTTTTGATTCTGATCCATTTGTCTTCATAATGCTCTTGAAAAATTCCCTCTCCTTTTTGCTTTCTCTTTGCTCCTCACGCCCAGAAGGTTTTAGCATCTAGACAGCGAATTACTCCTACAAGAACTGACTTCAAAGGAGGTCCTCTGATGAAACAAGCCTGCTTTGCGTTTTTACTGCTTGCCTGTCTAAGCGTATTTCCTACAGCCAAGGCCGACGCTTTCTTTCAAGTTGTCCCTCAAGCGTTTGCCGAAACCCCAAAAGGCAGCGCCTTCATCCCGCAGCTGCAGCGAACCCAGCGGCCTAAGCTGGAATTTCAAATCAACCAATTGCTGCTGCTAGAAGTGCAAAAAGACTGGGAAAAATATCAGTTGGAAATCCACCGTATGACCGCAGACGGCCAGCTTCCTTTGGAATACAACCAGCGCAACCATTTTTTCTCGGAATACTATGTAGCCTATAATGGCGCAGACGTACTTAGCCTCACCCAAAAAAGCTACGCAATTTTTGACGCTTCTCCTGATTTGGTTAAATTTCATACTATGACCTTGCGTTATCAAAAAGGGCAGGTTCTAGAATTAAAGGATTTATTTATTCCCCAAGCCGCCTATCGCGACCGCCTCGAGCAATGGATTCGGGACGACATTAACCGCCGCAGCGGCTCTCACTGGGACTTCCGAGGAATAACCAATCAAAAGGCTTTCTACTTGACCCCCGAAGGGCTTGTGCTTTACTACGAACCTTGTGAAATTAGTCCTGCCAGCGATGGCATCCTGCGTTTTGTCGTCCCCTTTGACGCCCTCAAGGACATATTGGTGCCCGAACTGGCTTTGGACAATTAAAAAGGAACCGCTGCCTCCTGCAGCGGTTCCTTTTTTAAATCTCTTCCCAGCCAACTACTTCCGTGATACCCAGTCCGGGTACTTCTGAGAGCAGAATTTGATTGCCGGCGTAAGAAACGCCGCCCGCTACCGGTTCTTCCGCCAGCAGCACCGCCGCATCCAAATCGGCTCTAGTAATGTTCTTTCTGGCAGCAGCCAGGCTGGCCGCAGCAGTAATGCCTACATTGCTTTCCAGCATGCAGCTCATCATGCACTCTACGCCCATGGTTTCGGCTAAATTAAGAATTTTTACGGCATTATAAATACCGCCGGCTTTCATCAGCTTAATGCTGATCAGATCGCATGCTCGCATAGACAAGAGCTGAAACACCTCTACCGGACCAAAAGCCGCTTCATCCGCCATAATATTAGTTTCCACATTCTCAGTAACATATTTGAGTCCAGCAAAGTCATGCGCCGCCACCGGCTGTTCGATTAGTTCAATATCAAGCCCTTTATCTTCAAAACTCCGAATGGTTCGCACCGCTTCTTTCGCTTTCCACCCTTGATTTGCATCTAAACGCAGGCGAATCTCATTCCCTACGGCCTGGCGGATGGCTTGGACGCGCTTCAAATCCAAGGCCGCATCGGTGCCTACCTTGATTTTCAGTTCCCGGTATCCTGCCGCGACAGCAGCCAAAGAGTCTTCCACCATTTCTTCCGGCGCATTAACGCTGATAGTCAGGTCCGTCTGCAGACTTTGACGATAACCGCCCAGAAAGCGATGCAACGGCATGCCATAGCGTTTGCAAAACAAATCATGGATTGCAATATCCATAGCGGCTTTCGCCGAATAATTTTGATGCAGCGCCCCTTGAATGGTCGTCATAATTCCTTCAAGATTGTCCACATCCATCCCCACCAGCTTAGGAGCTAATACCTCTCGTATCGCCGCCGCAACCGACTGCTGGCCGTCGCCAGTGATTACCAGCGTAGGCGGGGCATTGCCAAAGCCAACTTCGCCAGTATCCGCCACGACCTGCACAATAATATCCTCGGCAAAAAAAACTTCTCGCAGGGCGGTTTTAAAAGGCTTTTTTAAAGGAATACGCACTTTCCCCAAGCGAATCTGTTGAATTTTCAATTTTATATCCTCCTTAAAAAGCCGGCAAGCTCTCTTTTAACGAGTACTTGCCGGCTTTTTTTAATCCCGCTCTACCGCATAACCCCGTGCTGTCAACTCTTCCAAAATACTTTGGCAATGAGCCTCATCCCGCGTCTCCAGACTGATTTCCACCACCGCCTGTCCTAACGGCAGGCAGCGCTCAGCGCGGTCATGAAAGACCTGCATAACATTGCCGTGGAGCTGCGCAATGCGGTCCAGCAAACGACTTAGTTCTCCGGGACGATCCGCAATACGGGTCAGAATTTTCACTCGCCGCCCCGACTTGACGAGACCATGCTCGATAATCTGGGAAATGAAATTCACGTCAATATTGCCGCCCGAAAGAACCGCGGCAACTTTACCTTTGCAGGAGAGTTTCTGGAACAGCAGCGCGGCTAACGAAGTAGCGCCAGCGCCTTCTACCATCAATTTGGAGCGTTCCAAGAGCAATAAGATCGTTTCTGCAATCTCTTCATCTTCTACTACGACTACATCGTCCACGTACTTTTGGACAATATCATACGTCAAATTGCCTGGCTGCTTCACGGCAATGCCGTCCGCAATCGTTACAGCGCATTCTGTAGTCTGATAGCAGCCGGCTTTTTTCGATAAATGCATAGCCGGCGCTCCTGCAGCTTGGACGCCATACACTTTAACATGAGGCGCCACTTGTTTAACCGCCAGAGCGATGCCGGCAATCAGACCGCCGCCGCCCACAGGCACCACAATGGCCTCGAGATCCTGCAAATCTTCCAGAATTTCCAAACCGATCGTACCTTGTCCCGCCATGACATAGGGGTCATTGAAGGCATGTACAAAGACCAGCCCCCGCTCGCGCTGCAGGCGGCAGGCATGTTCATAAGATTCGTCATAAGTTGCTCCAGCCAAGACAACTTCTGCACCATAGCCTTTAGTAGCTACCACTTTCGCCAAAGGCGCATGCTCCGGCATAACAATGACAGACGGAATGCCAGCCTGCGCCGCCGCATAGGCCACCCCTTGCGCATGATTGCCAGCAGACGCCGCAATTACACCGCAGGCTCGCTCCTCCGGCGTGAGAGTCTGAATTTTATTATAAGCGCCCCGGATCTTAAAGGAGCCTGTTTTCTGGAGATTTTCCAGCTTCAAATAGGTTTCACAACCTGTGATGGAACTGAAAGTATGGCTATGATCCAATAAAGTTCGGTGAATGACGCCTTTAAGGCGTCTAGCCGCCGTATAAACTTCCGGAAGCGTCAATTCCGGCTTCATTTTTTGAATTTCTCCGCTCATGGCTTAATAATAACAACCGCTTCAATTTCTACCAGCACGTCTTTCGGCAATCGCGCCACTTCTACGCAGGACCGCGCAGGAGCTTCGCTGGCAAATACTTTAGCATACTCCTCATTAAAAGCTTGAAAGTCCTGAAGGTCCTTTAAAAATACCGTCGTCTTGACAACCGCCTGTACCGTAGTGCCTGCCTCCGCCAAAACAGCTTGTATATTCTTCAAAACTTGGCGAGCCTGCGTGCGCACATCAGTGCCTGCAACTTCGCCGGTTGCCGGGTCCACAGGAATCTGTCCAGATAAGAAAAGCCATTCTCCTGCGCGAATTGCCTGAGAGTAGGGTCCAATCGCCGCGGGGGCTTGTGAAGTAAATACAACTTGTTTCATAAAAAAACCGCCTTTCATGCATTGTTGAAAAATGAAGTAAAAAAACCTCCCCTATTGGGGAGGTTTCGTACCCGTTTTTTAAGCGTGTTTGCCATAAGCAGGAACGGAATATCCGCCAAAAAGCTGCTTTTCAATCTCTACTTGCTGCGGTGCATAAATAATGAGACGTTCTTCTACCATCAAAGAACCCGCCTCGCATACAGCGCAAACTCCCTCGAGAAAATCAGCCATAGAACGCTGTTCCTCTGCGGTTAAGCAAGAAAAATTAACAATTAGGCCTTTACCCTGCAACAAGAAATCTGCATAGGAACAAACATTTTCGTAAGCCCGCGGGACTACCACGGTAATGGAAAACTCTTCCCCCCGTCTGGCAGCGCCTTCATGCACGGTCAGTTGAGGCTGGTTTTTGCTTTGCCGCACAGGTGCTGCTGCAGCAACTTCTTCCTCTTCCTCCAAAGGCATTAAAAAATTGGTCAGCTTTTCCATTAAGCTTGCCGCCATGGGGCATTCCTCCTTTTGCAGATACTGTCACTTCTTTATGCTAATTCGAGCTAAATTCCGCAATTCCTGCAGGCTTCCAAAAAATTTTATCCTTTTTTCGCCCGCGCCCGCGCCGTACGATCCAAGATCGCCTTGCGCAAACGAATGCTTTTAGGTGTAACTTCTACTAATTCATCGTCATTAATATACTCCAACGCCTGTTCCAAGCTATGAATGCGAGGCGAAGTCAGACGGATAGCTTCATCCGCCGAGCTGGAACGCATATTGGTTACATGCTTTTTCTTGCAGGGATTCACATCCATGTCCTGCTCCCGGGCATTCTCGCCAACAATCTGGCCGGTATATATTTCCTGGCCCGGAGTAACAAACATGACGCCGCGATCCTGCACGCTGTAAATGCCGTAACCTGTGGTTTCGCCTGGCTCAAAGGCCACCAGCGCGCCACGCGTACGTCCCTGGATATCTCCTTTGTAAGGGGCGTAACCGTGGAAAACATGGTTCATGATGCCATTGCCCTTGGTGCTGGTCAGCAGTTCATTGCGGAAACCGATCAAACCACGAGCGGGAATAACAAATTCCATCCGCAGATAGCCGGAAATTTCGCCCATGTTGATGAGTTCGGCTTTACGAGTGCCCAATTTCTCCATAACCGCACCCATAAAGTCCTGCGGTACGTCTACTGTCAAAAGCTCCATCGGCTCGCAGCGCTGCCCCTGGATGTTCTTATAAATAACTTCCGGTTTACCCACCTGAAACTCAAAGCCTTCCCGGCGCATAGTCTCAATCAGAATGGACAAGTGCAGTTCACCGCGACCCGATACTTTGAAGCTGTCAGGGCTGTCGGTTTCATCCACACGCAAGCTGACATTGGTTTCCACTTCCCGGAACAGGCGGTCCCGCAAATGACGTGACGTAACAAAATCGCCTTCGCGTCCGGCAAAAGGACTGGTATTGACGCTGAAAAGCATGGAAAGAGTAGGCTCGTCAATGGCAATCGTCGGCAAGGCTTCTGGGTTTTCCGTATCAGCGATGGTGTCGCCAATATTGACGTCATCTAAACCGGTAACGGCAATAATATCGCCCATCGCCGCTTCTTCCACTTCCCGGCGTTTGAGACCTTCGTAACCGTACAGGCGGCCAATGCGGCCTTTGCGCTGCGTTTCTCCGTCCAAGACCGTCACGTTTTGGCCGTTCCTAACGCGTCCGCGTACAACACGCCCGATCGCAATGCGTCCTACATACTCATCATAATCCAGGGTCGTAACCATAACCTGCAAAGGACCGTCAATATCGCCTTTAGGCGCCGGAATATTTTCAATGAGTAGCTTGAACAACGGCTCCAAATTAGAACTCTCATCCGCCATGTTCAGCTTAGCAATGCCATCCCGAGCCGTAGCATAGACAACGGGAAAATCAAGCTGATCATCGTCGGCGTCCAGTTCCATGAACAGTTCCAACACTTCGTCCTCTACATCATCCACGCGCTGGTCCGGCCGGTCAATTTTGTTGATAACCACGATTGGTTTCAATTTCTGTTCCAAGGCTTTGCGCAGAACATATTTTGTCTGCGGCATAGGGCCTTCGAAAGCGTCTACCAAAAGCAGTACGCCATCAACCATGTTCAATACGCGTTCTACTTCGCCGCCGAAATCGGCATGGCCAGGGGTGTCAACAATGTTGATCTTAACGCCTTCATGAAGTACTGCTGTGTTCTTGGACAAAATAGTAATGCCGCGTTCCCGCTCCAAATCATTGGAGTCCATAACCCGCTCCGCCACCTGTTCGTTGGAGCGAAAAACGCCGCTCTGCCGCAGCATAGCATCCACCAATGTAGTCTTACCGTGGTCAACGTGGGCAATAATAGCCACGTTACGAATGTCTGTTCTTTCCATAGTTCCTCCTTATGGGACGCTCTTAGACGTCATTAAACATTTTTTTAAAGTAAGCAGAAATTTTGCTAAGCCGCCGCAGCATTTCGTTGGCTTTGCTTGGTTGGGTAGCCACCACTTTGGCAATGCGGCGACGCATTGCCCGGTAGTCCCCCTCCATTTGATCCAAATACTCGTCCAGTTGGCGCATGGCCGGATCCAGAACCACCACGTCGGACTCGACGATTTCCCATTCACGCCCTTTTAAAAGAGCCGCATCGGCAAAACGGGGAATATATACAGGCCATCCCAGCTGAGACTGAATCCGCTCGCTGAAGGGCTCGGACATTTCAATTTCTCCGTGGACCAGGAAGATACAGGCAGGCTTCTCTTTAAAAGAGCTCAGCCAGGTCATCATTTGTTCTTGATCCGCATGGGCGGAAAAACCTTCTAAATTGTGAATCTGAGCCTTAACGGCAATTTCCTCGCCCATCATGCGCACCCGTTTAGCGCCATCTACCAAACGACGCCCTACGCTGCCCTGCGCTTGGTACCCCACAAAAAGCACGCTCGATTCGGGACGCCACAAATTATGTTTGAGATGGTGCAAAATGCGTCCGGCATCAGCCATGCCGCTGGCGGAAATAATGATCTTCGGTTGCAGATCCTCGTTTAACGCCTTGGACTCGTCCGCAGTATGCACAAAACGCAGTTGCGGCAACTCCAGCAGCTTGCCGCCGCATCGCACAAGAGCCTTGGTTTCTTCATCAAAGTCTTGGACGTTATTAAAGAAGATATTGGTAGCTGAAATAGCCAACGGGCTATCGATAACCACCGGAATTTCCGGAATACGTCCCGCCTTCCAGAGCTTGTAAAAATGATACAACAGCGTTTGAGTACGGCCGACCGCAAAGGCGGGGATAATGATATTGCCGCCTCGTTCTACTGTTTCGTTGACAATTTCCGCCAGGCGGCTTTCCTTGTCGTAATGTTCATGATTGCGATTGCCGTAGGTAGACTCGCTGATGATGTAATCCGCCGTCTCAATAATCGCCGGATCGCGAATAATCGGCTGTTCCGGCTGACCTAGATCTCCGGTAAAAAGAAGCTTTTCCGTTTTTCCGTTTTCTTCGCCCCAAATCTCCAATACCGAAGAACCCAAAATATGTCCTGCTTCTTGAAAACGCACCCGTAAACCAGGAACCGGCCGCAGGTCTTCCGCGTAAGCTACAGACCGAAATTGCTGCAGACACTGGAATGCGTCGTCCACGGTATACAGCGGCTGAATTTCCGCCATACCCGAACGTTTTCCTTTTCTCGTCGTCAGCTCAGCATCTGATTCCTGAATATGTGCGCTGTCGGGAAGCATAATGCGGCATAGTTCATTCGTCACTTTTGTACTGTAAATGGGACCTTTAAAGCCTTCTTTACACAATTTCGGCAATAAACCGCTGTGATCGATATGAGCGTGGGTCAGCAACACACAATCAATACTGCCCGGCTCTACGGCAAAAGGCCGGCGATTCAACGCCGCAATCGCTTTGCCCCCTTGGAACATGCCGCAATCCACTAAAACACGACTCTTGCCAATTTCCAAAAGATAGCTGGAGCCGGTTACCATTCTGGCGGCTCCCAGAAACGTCAAACGCATATAAGCACGTCTCCTCTCGACCTGAGTTTTATTCTCCCAGTACTAAAACGTCGAACACAGAGCCACGTAGGTTCCGAAAGCCGGCATTTGCTTCGCCGGCTTCGTACTTTCCCGCCTGCTCTGTGTCATGCTTTCTTCCCTGTCGCTATTAGGCTTCGCCCAAAATGCGCACTTCCGGCTGTAATGATACGCCAAACTGCTGCTGCACCTGCCGCTGCACTTCAGAGATCAACGCTAAGACATCCTGCGCCGTAGCGCCGCCGGCATTAACAATAAAACCGGCATGTTTTTGCGACACTTCGGCTCCGCCCACGCGTAAACCTTTTAGACCGCTCTGTTCAATCAAAGTGCCGGCAAAATGTCCCGGCGGACGTTTGAAGGTACTGCCGGCGCTCGGTAACTCCAAGGGCTGCTTGCTTTCACGCCGCTGGGTCAACTCCTGCATGCGAGCTTCAATGGTGTTGCTCTCTCCCGCTTCCAGCAACAATTCCACTTCGCACACAATATGTCCATTATCCTGAAAAATACTATGCCGATACGAAAACTCCAATTCTTCACGGGAAAATCGGCGCACTCCTCCTGCAGGAGAAACGGCTGTAACTGCGTCAACAACACAGCTCATCTCCCCTTGATAGGCTCCGGCGTTCATAAAGACAGCGCCGCCGATACTGCCGGGAATGCCTACTGCAAACTCCATGCCCTCCAGCCCTTGGGCTGCAGCAAAACCTGACACTTCACTCAAAAGCGAGCCCGCCCCGGCAAAGATACGATTTCCATCCCGGCGCAAAGAGCTTAAAAAATCGCCTAGCTTAATTACGACGCCGCGTATGCCCCGGTCCAGCACCAACACATTAGAGCCGTTGCCTAAAATGGTAACAGGCACGTCCGAGTGCGCATGCAGCACTTGCATAGTCGCCGCCAGTTCTCCCATGCTGCCAGGCTGTACGAAAATATCAGCCGGGCCGCCTATAGCAAAGGTTGTATGCTGCGATAACGGCTCTTCCGCCAATAATCGCCCCACATGAATCACACGTTGCAGTTCCTGAAATACGCTTTGCATATGCTCTATCATAAACCTTTTAGCCTACTCCCTTCAAAATTCTCCCTTATTATAGCACGGCTGGGTATTTTTCGGAAAGCATCAGGCTCGAACCACCTCTAGCATTCATTATAAACCGTTCGTGAGACGCCGATATTCGACATGCATCTGCCGCGCATCTAACGCCTGCGTACCGGCTGATTCGCAAATGATACGGGGCGTGTAGCCCCCTCGCGCACAGCATTCCAGCAAGGGTTCATGCGGCGGACCAAAAGGATCTGCAAACGTCCAATGGCGCTTTTCTCCAGCGCCGGTAAACTCAATCTTGCTGAAATGAATATGCAGTTGTTTAGCCGCTTCTGCTCCCAAAGCCTTTTCCACAGCCGCAAAAACGGCTTCATATTCCTCCCTGGTATCGAAAGCGCCCCCCGCCACTGCGTGCAAATGACCAAAATCGACAGCCGGACGCAGCCACTGAGGCGCTAAGAGACAAAAACCAAGCACTTCCGCCAGCGTACCCAGTTGATTTTTCTTGCCCATCGTTTCCGGACACAGCCAAACTCCATCCAGCAGGCCCTCTTCACTGCATTGCTGCAACACTCGCATCAAGGCCTTTTGCGCCCGTTCCAACGCTGCAACGCGTTCCTTCTTGCCAGCGCCGCCGATATGAAAAACCACCCGATCCGCCCCTAACCAATGGGCTACGCGCAAAGATTTACGAAAGTGCTCCTGTGTATTACCTACCACAGTCTCATCTTCCGCCGCCAAGCTAATATAATAGGGCGCATGAACGCTTAGCGCCACCTGATGTTCTTTTGCAGCTTCGCCTATCTTGCGCGCCGTTTCTTCCTTGACTGAAGCTCCCCGGCTGCATTGATATTCATAAGCATCAAGACCTTGCGCCGCCAGCCATGCAGGCATAGCAACGCTTGCTTTACCTCCGGCTTCATAAAAAGCGTCTGGATTTCCAGCCGAGCCAAACCAAGGTTCTTTTCTTACCGTCATCTGGCACCTCATTGTTTTTCTTGCAGTATTACTTCATCTCCGGGTAGCCAATTTGGCGCAATGCCTCATAGACAACCACGGCCACCGCATTAGACAAATTCAACGAACGAGCGTCTGGAATCATAGGAATGCGCAGACACTGCTCTTCTTTGCCTGCCACCACTTCCGGCGGCAGCCCTGCGGTTTCCCTGCCGAACACAAGCACATCCTCCGCCTCGTATTGAATCGAGCTGTGCGCTTTATGCGCCTTTGTCGTGTTAAAGAAGAACCGCCTCGGCTGCAGCATCCGCTCTACCGATGCAAAATCTTCATGATGATGAATGGAAAGCAAGTGCCAATAGTCCAGACCGGCCCGTTTTAAATGGCGATCATCCACGGAAAACCCAAGAGGATGCACCAAATGAAGCGTACAGCCTGTAGCTGCGCAAAGACGCGCTATATTTCCTGTATTTCCAGGTATTTCCGGTTGATACAAAACAATATGCATGGCAAAGATTCCTCCCCGTCAACAAACTGCCAAGCATTTTTCTTGCTCCTGCAGTGAGTCTCAGTCCATAACTTATATATTATAGCACAAGACGAGCCAAAGAGTGCGTTCTTTACGAATTCAATCTATTCGGTGTATAATAAGAAAAAAGTAATTCTGCGACAGAATGTTTGCCTGTTTTTAAACAAGCTGTCAAGGAACATACATGTGGTCCTGCTGTGAACGCAAGGGTTTCTGCCTGCGCGGTCGGAGAGGCTTTTTTTGTTTTCTGCGCCTCTCTTAAATTGTGTCTAAAGAGAGGCTTTTGCATTTTTTCAGCCTGGACTCCGAAGGAGGTTGTGTATGGAAAAACGAATTGGCGTCATCGGTATTGTCGTAGAATCTCCTGAGACTATCGCCGGAAAAGTCAACCAGTTAATCAGCCAGTACCGTCATCTTATCGTTGGCCGCATGGGAATTCCCCATCACGGCACTGATTCAGGCGTCATCGCCTTGATTGTGGAAGGCTCCACCGACGACGTAGGCGCCTTCACCGGCCGTCTTGGAAATCTGCCCGGCGTAATTGTCAAATCAGCTCTTACAGCAAAAAAGGAGGCCCCTGCTCATGATTAGCAATGCAGAACGTACCAGCGACGCCTTTATCGACGAGGCCCGCATAGAAGAATTGTTGGCTGCAGGAAAAAAAACAGCCCAAGATGTCGATCAGGTACGCGCCATCATCGCCAAAGCTGCTGGCCACCAAGGACTAACCGCAGCGGAAGTGGCCGTCTTGCTTCAAGTTGACGATTCAAAGCTGCAAGAAGAATTATTTCAAACGGCGGAACAAGTAAAAAAGGACATTTACGGCCAGCGTATCGTCATTTTTGCGCCGCTTTATCTTTCCAGCTATTGTGTTAACAACTGCACCTACTGCGGCTACCGCTGCAGCAACGAAAAGCAGTTGCGCCGCCGGCTTACCGCCGAAGAAGTCCGCCGCGAAGCGGAAATTCTGGAGGACATGGGCCATAAACGTCTGGCCGTCGAGGCTGGCGAGGATCCGGTCAACTGCCCTATCAGCTATGTTACTGACATGCTCAAAGAAATTTACGCCAGCAAAAGCGGTAACGGCAACATACGCCGGGCCAATGTCAACATTGCCGCCACGACCATTGACGAATATCGTCAACTAAAAGAAGCCGGCATTGGCACTTATATTCTTTTCCAGGAAACCTATCACAGGCCTACGTATGCCGCCCTTCATCCAGGCGGGCCAAAACAGGACTACAACTGGCACACCACTGCCATGGACCGCGCTATGAAAGCTGGCATTGATGACGTAGGCTTGGGCGTACTCTACGGCCTATATGACTATAAATATGAAACCGTGGCTATTTTCCTGCACGCCGAACATTTAGAACGCACTTTCGGCGTCGGCCCGCATACAATTTCCGTACCGCGCATGCGTCCGGCCAGCGGCATCAATCTCGAAACCTTCCCCTATTTAGTCGACGATGAAGCCTTCGCCAAAATCATCGCCATCATCCGTCTGGCAGTTCCTTACACAGGCATGATCCTATCCACCCGGGAAGAACCGGGCACAAGAGACCGCCTTATTCGCTACGGTATTTCTCAAATCAGCGCCGGTTCCTGTACTGGCGTCGGCGGGTATGCCCAATTGCAAGCGCACCCCGACGAGCGCCTGGATCCAGAAAGCAGCGGGATGCAATTTGAGCCCAGCGACGGCCGCTCGCCTAACGAAATTATCCGCATGCTCTGCGCCCAAGGTTATGTGCCTTCCTATTGCACCGCCTGTTACCGCCAAGGCCGCACAGGGGACCGCTTCATGGCGCTGGCTAAAACTGGCGAAATTCAGAATGTCTGTCTCCCCAACGCTCTTTTAACACTCCAGGAATATCTGCTTGACTATGCGGATGAAGAAACTCGCAGTGTTGGAGAAAAAGTAATCGCCGAGCAGTTAGCCTCGATTCCTCAGGCCGACGTCCGGGACGCCACCCGCCGCGAGCTGGAAAAAATCCAAAGCGGTACACGCGATTTGTATTTCTAATAGCTACGATTTATAAAAGCAGGCAAACTCCTACATGCCAACGGAGTTTGCCTGCTTTTTCTTTGCTCCATCCTCAATCTCGCCGAGCCTTAATTTTATTTCGTTCTTCTTGTTTATTCCGCTCGTTTTACTTACTGCGACGCCGTCAATCCTAACAGTTGGTCCACTGTCAAATCTCGGCTGTCTATTTTTACTGTCACCTGTCCTTTAGCCGTATTAATGCCATACGCCAACGCTCCGGTTTGTTCGCTTGTATACACAGCACCGCCTACGCGAATCTTCGTAGCCTGCATCTTTTGCAGGGAAACCACTGGATCCGGCGTCAACCGTTCCTGAATCAAAGCCAACGTTGGCGCAGCCGTTCCTTCCGCTTTAATCATTACCAACGCCGTATCCATATTCCGCATATCAGCTGCCAATTTGGCGCCGCGCGCCATAGCTTGCGAATCTTCATACTTTAATAGTCCAATCCCCGCTAAGGTCACGATAATGGCGATAACCACCATCAATTCGATTAAAGTAAAACCGCCTTCTAGACGCCAGCATTTTCCCCATTGGCAAAATCGTCTCATCAGCACGTCACTCCTTTCGCCATACCGTCTTATTAAAAAGACCCAATAGCTCCGACAGACTCAAACACAGGCAACATAACCGCCAAAACCAAGGTCCCGACCAACAGGCCCAGAAAAACAATCACGAATGGTTCCAGCAATACTCCCAGCCGTACAGCCGCTTCTTCTACGTCAGCCTCATAAAAATCAGCAACCTTTGCCAGCATCGTTTCTAGCTTGCCTGTTTCCTCGGCTACCGCTACCAGCTGCAATACAAGAGGCGGAAACAATTCACTAGCGCTCAAAGAAACCGTCAAGGACTCTCCTGCGCTCATGCAGCTTCGTACCGTCTGCAGACGTTCTAAAAAGTATCGATTGCTTGTCGTCCGTTGCGCCAAATCCAACGCCGGCAATAAAGGAAGGCCGCTACCCAACAGCGTTCCTAACGTGCGACAATACCGGGCGATCACGGCTTTACGCCAAAGAACGCCCAAAACGGGAAACGTTAAGGCAAGCTTATCCCTCCAGTACAACCAGAAAGATTTTCCCTTCCAAAAACGCAAACCAAACGCCACAATTGCAAAAAATCCTCCCCCAATGAGCCCTTCTCTCCTCAGCCAAGAACTGCTCCGCACCAATGCTCGCGTCAACCACGGAAGTTCCAAATTCATTTGAGTAAATAAATCTGCAAACACCGGCAATACATACAAAAGCATGTAAAAAACTAAAGCTAACGCCATCACCAATACCACGGCAGGATATAACAATGACGAAACTATTTTTTGCTTCAGAGAATGCTCTTTTTCAAAGTAAATTGCTAAACGCCCCAAGATTTCATCCATAGCACCGGAAGCTTCCCCTGCTTCCACCATACCTAACAGCAACGGAGGGAAAAATGCAGGCTGCTTGCTTAAGGCTCCGGCTAGAGAACTTCCTGCCTCAATTTGTCTTTCTACTTCCTCCAAAACCATTTGCCAGCGCCGCTTTCCTGCCTGACGTCGCAGCACCTGCAAAGAAGAAGCAAAGGACACCCCTGCATCTATCAACAAAGAAAACTGGCGGCAAAAAACAGCTAATTCCTTGTCCGCCGGACGCCGTTCCCAATGTTTTTCCTTATGCGACGCACAGGGAACTATCGATGTCAAATAACACTGGCGCGCCCGAATATAGGCGGCTACCTCCTCCTCTCCAGTCGCCTGTAAAACACCGCATACCTCCCGCCCGTCGCGATCGCGAGCGCGATAGGCGTATTCATTTATTTCCTGCATTTCTTTCGCCACTTCCAGTTTCAAAGCAAGTTTAAGTCTTTCACTCCAGCGTTGGCCGTTTCCCGCGCGATCAAACCTTGCCTCCACAAAACCGCCACGGCCATATCCATAGTCTGCATGCCCATTTTCCCGTTTGTCTGCATAACCGAGACCAATTGATGCGTCTTGCCCTCGCGAATTAAGGTGCGCACCGCCGGCGTAGCTAATAAAATCTCCAAAGCAGCTACCCGCCCCTGCCCTGCAAGCAACGGAAGCAATTGCTGCGCCACCACCGCTTCCAGCACCATCGACAGCTGTTGCCGTACCTGCTGTTGCTGATGCGGCGGAAACCCGTCAATAATCCGATCCAAGGCCTGTGCGGCTTCGTTAGTGTGAAGGGTCGCCAACACCAAATGGCCTGTTTCCGCTGCGGTCAAAACGGTTTGCATTGTTTCGGCATCCCGCATCTCCCCTACTAAAATTACGTCCGGGTCTTCGCGCAAAGCCGCCCGCAGTCCCTGCGGAAAAGTCGGCGTATCGCGCGGAACCTCTCTTTGATTGATAATGCTGCTCCGATGCGTATGCACATACTCAATTGGCTCCTCTAACGTAATCACATGACAGCAACGCTCGCAGTTAATTTGATGTACCATTGCCGCCAGCGTGGTCGATTTGCCGCAGCCGGTAGGACCGCAAATAATAACCAGGCCACGGCGCTTGTAGGTCAATTGGCGCAGCACTTCCGGATGCCCCAACTGCGCCAGCGTCGGCAGCGTATCTGGAACCAGCCGCACCGCCAACGCCGTTCCATTATGCTGTTGAAACGCGTGAATCCGATAACGCTTCTGCTCCACTACATAGATTAAGTCCAGTTCTCCGAGCTGGCAAAACTGTTGCCATTGCTCCTCATTGACAAACGACCGCAGCAAACTTGCCGTCCGATCCGCCGTCAAGACTTCTTGTATTGCCAACGGACTTAGGCAGCCTTGCAAACGCACAAGCGGAGGCGCACCAATTGTAAGATGCAAGTCGGAAGCTTGCGCGGCCCGCGCCTCCCACAACAATTGGTTCCAAAACTCAACCATATTCAGTCACCACCTTCACGCCATATCGGCAACCACACGCACCACTTCCGCTAAGGAAGTCAAGCCGGCTCCGGCCTTGGCAACTCCATCCTCACTCATGGTATGCATGCCTTCTTGCCTCGCCATCGCTTCGATTTCATAGGCAGCCGCTCTTTCTTGAATCAATTGGCGCAGCCGTGATGTCAGCGGCATCACTTCGTAAATCGCCTGCCGTCCCCGATAGCCAGTTTGACCGCAAGCGTCGCAACCGCAGCCCTTTACAAAGGATCTGTTGCCTTCTGGCGCATCTTTAAGCAGCATCTGTTCCGCTGTATCTTCTGCCGGCCGATAGGCCTGCCGGCACTTCGGGCAAACAAGGCGAACTAAACGCTGTGCTACCACTCCCAAAAGCGAAGTTGCGACCAAAAACGGAGGAACACCCAAATCCAACAGCCGCACAATCGCCCCTGCGGCGTCATTGGTATGGAGCGTACTGAAAACTAAATGGCCTGTCATGGCAGCCCGCACAGCTGCATCCGCCGTTTCAGCGTCACGAATTTCACCCACCATGATAATATTGGGATCTTGCCTCAAAATCGCCCGCAAAGCCGTAGCAAAAGTAAGTCCGGCTTTCGTATTAACCTGCACTTGATTCATGCCCGCTAACTGCATTTCTACCGGGTCCTCAATGCTCACTAAATTGCTCTCTGGCCGATTCAATTCCGCCAAAGTCGCATATAAGGTGGTTGTCTTGCCGCTCCCGGTCGGTCCGCAAACAAGCACTATTCCTTGCGGTTTTTTGTACAGCAGTTGGTAACGTTGCAAAGCCACTTTGCTGAACCCCAAGGTTTCTATATTCCGCTGCATGCCACGAAACGGCAAAATTCGCAGCACCGCTTTTTCTCCGCCCTGCACAGGCAAGGTTGATACCCGCACATCAATATCCCTCTTCTCGTCCTTCACCCGCCAGCGTCCGTCTTGAGGCAAGCGCTTTTCGGCAATATCAAGCGCGCTCAACAACTTGATGCGCGATATAACCGCCGCCTGTAGTTCTAAGGGCAACTGCTCCTTTTCGCGAAGCATGCCGTCGACTCGAAAGCGCACTCGCACGCCCTGCGTCGCAGGTTCAATATGAATATCACTAGCCCTTTCCTGCAGAGCCTGCTGCAATAATGCATCGACTAATTGAGGTACAGGCAGCATCGCCAACTCTTTTTGCTTCTCAGGGCGAAACTGCATCGATGCTAAAACACCCTCTCGCACTGCCAACGCCTCCTTTTTCTAGAATTTCGCCAACATAGAAAAAACGGCGCTTTACAGCGCCGTTAGCGAATCGTTCCCTAAAATAGCGGTTCTCTAATTAAAAGCGCTTTCCCAAGCGATCTCGTTCTAACCCGGCCCAGACTCCTGCAAAAAATCATGCAGTTTAGCGTAAAACACCTCACGCGGCGCCGCTTGTCCTGTCCACAGCTCAAAAGCTAACGCTCCCTGCTCTGCCAGCATGCCTTCGCCGGTCACCGTCCTATGTCCTCGTCTAGCCGCTTCCCGCAAGAAAGCCGTCTGCAAAGGCCGATAGACAATATCACAGCAAACAGCGTCCTTCTTTAGGCGATCCCAGGAAATCTCAGGACACTGCCCCAGCGATTTGCCAGCCATTCCCAAAGAAGTGCATTGCACAAGCAAATCACATTCTTCCAGCAGCGTTCCGACTTCAGCCGCTGCGCCAAGAGCCACCGCGCTCCCTGCCTTACCAGTGGCCGCTTCCAACCAATCTGCCTGCTCCGGCCGCCGGGCCGCCACCGCTATACTTGCGGCGCCAGCCTCCGCCAGTCCGGCCGCAACCGCCCTCGCCGCACCGCCTGCGCCGAGCAGCACTACTCGCCGTCCTCTAACCGCCACCTGTCTTCTTGCCAAAGATGCCGCAAACCCCGGAGCATCAGTATTATACCCTTTGGCACGCCCTTCTTGAAACACAAGGGTATTCACAGCGCCAATGCGCCGGGCCATTTCGTCTAGTTCATCCACAAAGGACATGATCTCCACCTTGTGAGGCACCGTAACGTTCGCCCCGGCAAAACCTAAGGTGACTAAGGAATTTATAGCATTGGCAATCTTAGCCGGCTCCACCGCCAAAGGAACATAGGCGGCATCAATTTGCATCGCTGCAAAAGCAGCATTTTGCATAGCCGGGGAAGCTGTATGCCCCACTGGCCAGCCAAGAAGCCCGTATAATTTCGTATGACCTGTTATCGTTGTCATGCTCTGCTCCAGCCTTTCTATGTCTTTTTATGTTTTCTTCTGCAATGGTTTCGCATTTCCTGCCCCTATCAGTAAAAGAAAGGACTCTTTTCATCTTGAGATATTCCGACAAATGTGGTACTCTCAGGCCGTACCTATCAAGTCCGTCGAAAGGAGCCAGTCATGCAAGCCATAGTTAATGGCCGCCTGGTCACCACCGATTCCATACTCTCTCAGTGGGCCTTAGTATTCCATCATTCCCGTATTGTAACTCTCCTGCCGCAGGCAAACCTGCCTTCTGATATGCCTTGCATTGACGCCGCAGGACTTTATGTTTCTTCGGGCTGGATTGACGCCCATATTCATGGGTGCGGCGGTTGCGACGTAATGGACGCTTTGCCGAAATCCTTAGATACCATCAGCCTTCTGCTGGCATCTCAGGGAGTTACCTCGTTTTTACCCACCACTATGACTATGGATTGGCAGCAAATTGAAGCCGCTCTGCAAAGTTTGAATCAAGCCTCCTGGCCAGGCGCCTGCTCGTTAGGGTGTCACCTGGAAGGACCTTTCCTCAGTGCTGCACGGCAAGGAGCACAAGCGCCGCAGCATCTGCGACCTTTGGATTTCTCTCTGCTTACGCCTTATCTAAAGCAGCTACGCCTCATTACTATAGCTCCAGAAGAGCCCGGCGGCTTGGAATTCATTTCCCGCTGCTGCGACGCCGGTCTCAGCGTTTCTATTGGTCATAGCAACGCAACCTATGAGGAAGCATGCCAAGCCTTCGCGGCCGGAGCCTCTCATCTCACACATACTTTCAACGCTTTGCCGCCCCTGCATCATCGTCAGCCGGGCGCCATAGCGGCTGCGTTAGACCTCGAACATGTATATTGCGAAATTATCGCTGATAATCTCCATGTCCACCCAGCTATGCAGCGTCTTCTCCTTCGCCAAAAAGGCGTAGACCGCCTGCTGCTTGTAAGCGATTCTATGCGAGCCGCCTTACTTGACGAAGGCCGCTATGATTTGGGCGGACAAGCAGTCAATGTAAGCGACGGCGCTGCGCGCTTGGATAATGGCACTCTTGCCGGCAGTATTACTTCTTTGCCCCAAGAGCTGCGAAATTTCCAAGCGGCGACCACACTCTCTTTACCAGCCTTACTGCGCACCGTAACCAGCACCGCCGCACAAAGCGTCGGCGCATTCGCAATCAAAGGCAGTTTACACCCTGGTAAAGATGCCGATTTTGTTCTCTTTCATGATGATTTTACCGTTGAAACAACCTATGTAGCTGGCCGCAGCGTCTTCCATCGAAAAATCGATTGTTGCGCACCTCAGCCTAACTAAACTATAAGCAAAGGAGTTGTCTGCATGTTTTCTTTCTTGCAACGCAATGCCAAATCGTTTCAGTTGCATGCCCCGGCTCCGGGCAACGTACTTCCCTTAGCCAATGTTCCTGATGCCGCTTTTGCCGGAAATCTTCTTGGTGAAGGTTTCGCCGTCGAACCGGAAGGACATCAAATTTTTTCGCCTTGCGACGGCTTGATCGCCTTGATTGCCCCGACCAAGCACGCGATCGCACTCACAACGGAAAACGGTCTGGAAATTCTCATCCATGTCGGTTTAGATACAGTGGAGCTTAATGGCGAAGGTTTTGAAATCCATGTGCAAGTCGATCAAAAAGTTAGCAAAGGAGACTTACTTCTCTCCTTCGATCCCCGCGTGCTGGCAGCGCATAATAAATCTTCTATTACACCGGTTGTAGTTACCAACAGCGCCAGCAAGGTACAAAAAGCTGTTTTTTCCGCCAACGCTAATGCGAAAGCGCCTTGCTGCCTGACATTAAAATAAAGAGATAGACCTGCTCTTAGTCCAATTAAATCTGGAGACGTAAGAACCTCTCGAACCTTGGGTTCCTTAACGCTCCAGATTTTTTTTATTTTTCTCCGTTACCTTTTTCTCTTGGAAGCGTTTATATAAGCAAAGGAGTTGATATACATGTCAAAAATAATTAAAACGTTCTGTTCCCTCGCTTTGTTTGTCGCGTTGCTTGGTCCCACCGCATTGGCTGCAGAAGTCCCTTCAGCCACAGAAGTTCAGGTAAGCGGCGTCTACCAGGAGGAAATCTCACCGGATGTCGTCTACATCAACTTAGGCACCTTGACTGAAGCCGACACCGTAGGTGCAGCCCAGAGCAAAAACGCGGAAATATCCTCCCATGTCCAGCAACAGCTAGAACGCATCGGCATCAAGACAGAGCATATAAAAACCTCCCAATACACCGTAACCCCGCTCTACAAAAATGATGACAGCCGTCACAACTATGTAATAAAGGGATACCAGGTCACAAACAGCATCACCGTAACCACTACGCCGGACAAAGCGGGCGAGGCAATCGACATAGCTCTTGCTGCCGGCTGCAATCAAGTAAATCATCTGCAATTCGGCAAGAAAGATGATGACGCTGTAAAAAACGCTGCTCTGGCGCAGGCCGTACGCAATGGTCTCAATAAAGCCAATGCCATTGCCTCTGCCTTGAACAAGCGCGTTGTCCGAATTAAAACCATCACGGAAAGCGGCATCAGCGTCCAAAATCCTGACTCAACCAACCAGATGTACCGAATGAAAGCCCTGGCTGAAGCGGCTCCGCCTACTCCAATCTCCGCAGGTTTGCTAAAACTAAATGCCACCGTTCATCTGGTGGTCGAATTGGACTAAAATTAAAAACCCGTAAAAAAATCAAAGAGGACTGTGGAAAATTCCACAGTCCTCTTCTCTTACCAGTAAAGACGTTTCTTCAAGAAAGCACCGTTGAAAGACGAAACAAGGAAGGTTCTATTGTTTTTTGGCACGTTACCGCATCTTTCAGCGAGACGGAACAGATCGTTCCCGTACGATAGCCAAACATAATATTAGAGAGTCCCTGCAAAAGCGCCAACACAGCCTTTTCAGCCAAAGCGCTCGCCAGCAGCCGATCCATAGCCGTAGGAGATCCTCCACGTTGAATATGCCCCAAAATGGACACCCTTGTCTCAAAATTTGTCTTCTCTGCAATAACTTTGCCAATTTCCATCGCGCTCCCAGCACCTTCTGCAACAACAATAATACTATACTTTTTACCGCTATCCCGAGAGGCGACAAGCTGCTTGCATATGTCCTGAAGATCATACTCCATTTCTGGAATTAAAATATGTTCCGCCCCGCCGGCCAAACCGGTAGTCATCGCAATCCAACCGGATTTACGCCCCATTACCTCCACAACAATGACGCGGCGATGCGCTGAAGCCGTATCTCTCAGTTTGTTAATCGCATCCACCACCGTATTAATAGCCGTGTCAAAGCCGATCGAATAATCGGTACCCCAAATATCGTTGTCAATACTGCCCGGAAGACCAACTACAGGCAGCCCCATTTCCGCCAGCTTCATCGCGCCAGTTAAAGAGCCGTTGCCGCCAATAACCACCAAACCTTCAATCCCTTGTTGGCGTACATTTTCTATCGCTTTTCGCTGTCCTGCTTCGGTATGAAACTCTTCACAGCGAGCCGTACCCAAAAACGTACCGCCTCTTTGAATAATATCCCCTACGGAACGGGATGTCAGCTGTTCCATTTCGCCCGCCAGCATCCCGGCATAGCCATTATAAATGCCCCAAACTTCCGCTCCTTCATGAAGCGCTACACGCACCACAGAACGAATAGCTGCATTCATGCCCGGCGAATCGCCGCCACTAGTCATCACTGCAATCTTTTTGAGCATATTCTTGCCCCCTTGTCTTTTCAAGTCAATTTAATTTTATTATACCGTTTCCACAGAACTGTGTCACACTATTTTCAAATTTCCTCTCCCCAGGCATACTTGTCTATAAAAAAAGAGTCAGCTTGCGCTAACTCTTTTTCCCTTTATACAGGGATCGTTATTTACTGTAGCCTTGCACGTAATCCGCGCCAAGAACTTCATATTTTTGCAAATCCAAAAGTAACTGTTCATGCGAGCCATTGCTTTCTTCCATGATTCTTTGAATCTGAAAGCGTCGGTATCCCAAAAATGCTAACTTCTGCTGCATTTGTTGAATGCGATGATCCATTCTCTCTCCTCCTTTATGCGTGCTTGTGGTAACATGGTCGGGCTAAACCATTTTCTTTACCGAGACCATCTCACATTGCTACCAGTCACGACGAGAAGAGTTCCAGCATCTGCTTCACGTTTTTTGGAAATTCCTGCTAATGATCTTGTTAAGGATATCATATAACACAAAAAATTGCAAGAAAATAATTATCCATTTGTTTTAAGTCACTTTAAATATTCACTTCTTTGATTTAACGCATTATATTCTTTTGTTTTTGTTATTGCTGTTTTTTTCATGTTGACTTTTATTTTTAACGGCAGTATTATTTAACTAAGAAGAGGACCATTTGGTTCCAGCAAACTGGGATGGAGGATCAGATCGTCCACTTCCAGCTCTCTCGTCCGGCATCTCTGCATCCTGAGCGGCAGGTAAGGCCGTCATACCAGCAGAGAAGGCGAGCCACGCATGGTATGAGCCGTTTGCAAGCAACCGTTAAATTCTTGCAGGGAAAAGATCCAAAAAGCAAACGCTTATGGTGCTTCCCAAGCGGCTGAAATCAGGATAAGAAAAGTAAGCCGGCAGTATGTTCACTGCCGGCTTACTTTTTATTTTGCGTTTTCTTTTTTATCCTCTTTTTTATCTTTCTTGCCATTTAATTCTTTCTGCAGCATCTCGGCAGCAGCCAATACCGTTTTCTTCGTTCTGCCGCCAATAATAACATGGAACTGCGGCTTCCACCAGGAACCGCCAATCCTTCCAAAAAGAATGTTGGCCTTGGGGTTCGCCTCGGATACTTTTTTTATAGATTTAGACAAATGAAATTTAAGAAAGAAATAGACAGACAACGAAAATTCGGTACGAAAAGGATTTTGAACCCGATAGATTCGATTATCCCCTTTAACTAATGTTTTTGCAGTAAGCTGCATTTGTCTTTCTTGTTGTCTCGGAAACTGCATATTGACTCTCCTTTTTAAAAATCTTTCATTGTTCCATTATTTACAACTACACAATTTCGACCATTTTTCTTTCCTCTATACAACGCAATATCCGCGTAATTCATGACTGCATCAATCGTTTCTCCTTTCTGCATCGCTGCAATCCCTAAGGTCACTGTAACCTGTATATTGCGCCCTTCATCCCACAATCCAGTTTGAGCGATTTGTTCACGTACGCCCTCTAGCAGCTGCTGCGCCTGCTCGCTAGTAGTTTCAGGCAGCAAGATCAAGAATTTTTCCCCGCCCCATCTAGCAACAACATCCTGTTTTCTAAGAGAGCTTTTCAACATACCGGCAACCATTAAAAGAACCTTATCTCCTACCTCATGACCATATTCGTCGTTGACTTTTTTGAAAAAGTCAACATCTGCAAGGGCTAAGGAAAAAGTGCAAGCTCCTTGTGAAAACTGTGCTAACTCTTCTTCAATTCGTTTTAGAATATAGCGTCGGTTATAAATTCCCGTGAGTTGGTCCGTCTTCGCGGCAAAATCCAGTTCATAGTTAACTTCGGCGCTATTTTCCTTGACCGCTTCCTGCGCTATTTTGAAACGCGCTAATTCGGCTTCCATCTTTTGCAGTTCCACGGTTCTCTCTTGAATTTTTTTCTCCAGCATTCGGTTTATCTGTTTAATTTTTTCTTCCGCCGCGTTTCTCCGTGAATGCTTAAACAACAGGTATAAGATAAAAACACTTGCGAAAAGAATGGCTCCACCGCTAAAGAGCCAACCTTCATAACGTTCCCAGAACGATGGCTCTTTATATTGTACCACACTATCTGCCGGTAAAAGAGCTTTATCAATATGCCATTTTTTTAATTCCCGCCCATCAAAGGCATACGTGTTCAACAAAGGTTCCTCTGGCAGATATTCTTCACCTTTAAGAACCGCCACGCCTGCTCGGGCCGCTTCTTCCCCCGCGGCAATCCAGTTTCGCTGATATCCGCCTACCGCTCCTTGCCCGAGAAGTGAGGAATCGCTTGTATAGATCGGCCCCTTAGCTACTTGATATAGTTCCTTTAACACCTGCTCCGAAGCGTAGCGTTGCCCCGTTATATCCACAAGACAGCTCAAAAATAATATCGCGCTATCTTCGCCGCTCTCTTCTACTTCAGCCACCATAGCTTCTCGAGATAGCTTATTGGTAAATACCAGCTCCGCCTGACCTTCATATTGACTCGCCAAGGGCAAAAACGCTTCAATAGCCTCACGTTCCAAAATCGAATCTCCAGCAATAATCACGATCCTTTTCGTAGAAGGCTTTAATTGCAAAATGAGTTCGATATTTCTCCTCAGGTCGTCTCGAGCATCACCTACCCAGGTTATATTGGCTGCTGTCGCTTGGGGTTCGCGCGGTTGCAAAGCGACAATAGGTACGTCAGGAAATATCTGCTGCGCATAGTCCCCCAAGAATTGTGCTACTGTATCTTCAGCGACAATCAGATCCGGTTTTTGTTTTTCATAGTTCACTTGAAAATGTCTGGCGCATTCTTCTAAATATCCCTCTTGATTAAAGCGTGTTATATCAAGATACTCATAAGAATATGAAGCAATATAGTCCGGCTGCCGTTGAAATTCTCTTTTTAAACCGCTATTAAACTCTTCTACCGCAGTAACCTCAGGGGAAAATCCATTTAAAATCAAAATATGCTTTTCTACAGGATTAGCAGAAGCTTGACTCCCAAGCAGCACCAATCCCCAGACCAATGCTACCAAAATTCTTTTACACCATATCTCTATCCAATATCTCATATAACCCTCTTTGTCTGCAACTGTAGCTTACACGCGCGAATACTCCTTGCACGCTCTGGATAGTGGATATTATAACATTTTATATTTGCCAAAGGGTAATCTATTTTCATTTTACTCAAAAATAAATTATCTTTTTTCTCACTTTTTTCTTTTCTGCACTAAAAGCTTGTTCGGATTTCCTTATAATAGTAATTAATTAGCGCTCACGCCTCTATGGATAAAGGTTTTTTCAACATACTGTCGTATTTTTCCACTAATTATTAATGCTAGCCTTCTGCTTCTTTTTCTTTTTTCGAAAGGGTGATTACAAGTGAAGTTTTCTCCCCTTGATTATCAGCAGTATAAGCTCATTGTCGAATCTTCGCCAAATATGATTTGGCGTGCAGGTACCGATAAGCTTTGCAATTACTTTAATAAGACATGGTTAGAGTTTACTGGCCGTACGATGGACCAGGAACTTGGAAATGGCTGGCTTAGCAATGTTCATCCTGATGACATAAAGGACTGCGCTGATATCTATTCTTCTGCTTTTGATTTAAGACAGCGCTTTGAAATGGACTACCGTTTGCGACGTCATGACGGAGAATACCGTTGGATTAACGACCGCGGTGTTCCTTATTATTCACAGGGTGTTTTTTGCGGCTATATCGGCAGTTGCATGGATGTCACCGAAAAATTCGAAGGCCAAAAATTGAAAGAACAAGCCCAACAGGACGGCCTTTGCAAAATCTGCAATCGTCACTATTCGGATCTGTTAATCCAAAAACAGTTTGACCGTGCACAACGCACTAACGCTCCTTTTTCAATATTAATGATTGATCTGGATAATTTTAAGGCGGTCAACGATCATCTTGGCCATCAAGCTGGCGACCTGGTTCTTCAGCAAGTTGCTGCAATCCTAACTGCTTCAACCCGCTCGCAAGATATTGTTGGTCGTTATGGCGGCGAAGAATTTATTGTTGCCTTATCCGACGTAACCCCAACTATAGCTTGGGATATTTCAGAACGAATCCGCACCTCTATCGCCAATAACTCCTTTCATGTCAAACAAGACCATGCAGACGCTCATCTCAGCATAACCGCAAGCTTGGGCCTTAGTCACCTAAAAGCTGGAGATACTGTCACAACGCTAGTTCTCCGAGCTGATCAAAGTTTATACTTGGCCAAGGCAAGCGGAAAAAACTGCGTTAAGTCTCTTAGTTAAGCTCCCCCTTCACCTCAGTTCTATCAAATTTACAAGCCTTCCACGTCTTCGCCGCCTCGCAATTGCACCGCTTCGGCGATATGCTGCACCTCAATGCCTTCGCTGGAATCCAAATCAGCAATAGTTCGAGCTACTTTTAGCAGGCGATCATGAGAACGGGCGCTCATCCCCAGTTTTTGAAAAGCTTGCGCTAATAAGCGCTCCGCTTCGGTACTCAAATGACAATACTGCAAAATTTGGCTGTGCGTCATCGCTGCGTTTACTAGCGCCCCGCCAGCTCCAAAACGTTCTTTTTGCCGCGCTCTGGCCCTCTCTACTCGCTGGCGTATGCAAGCCGAGCTTTCTGTTTTTACACTGCTCTTCATTTCCCCATAGGAAAGCGGCGCCACCTCTACACGCAGATCAATGCGATCCAGCAAGGGGCCGGAAAGACGCTTTTGATAACGCCGAATTTCCCCGTCACTGCAATTGCAGATATGAGGTCCTTGTGAGCCGAACCAGCCGCAAGGACAGGGATTTCTGGCAGCGATCAACAAAAAAGAGGCCGGGAAGTTGTAAGTCCCCTGAGCTCTAGCGATGGAAACATGCCCCTCTTCCAAGGGCTGACGCAATACCTCCAGCACCTGACGCGAAAACTCAGGCAGTTCGTCAAGAAATAGTACGCCTCGATGACTTAGGGTAATTTCTCCCGGACGCGGCACAGATCCGCCACCTACCAAGCCAGCCATAGAAATCGTATGATGAGGCTGTCTGAATGGGCGCTGTTGCACAAGACCCGCTTCGCGGGGCAAAAGGCCTGCAATACTATAAATACGAGTTACTTCCAACGCCTCCGCGGCCGTGAGAGTCGGCAAAATAGAAGGAAGCCGCCGCGCCAACATGGTTTTGCCGGTTCCTGGAGGTCCGCTTAGAAGCACGTTGTGTTTACCGGCAGCCGCAATCTCTAACGCGCGTTTCGCACCCTGCTGCCCTTGCACCTCGGCAAAATCCCCTCCAGACGACACAGGCGACATAGTTTGAGCCATCTCTACTGCATCTGCCGGCATCAACAGCTTTTTCTTTTGCAAATGCTCCATTAAAGCCTGCAACGAGGTTACGCCAAAGGCCTGTACGCCGGTTACCAGCGCCGCCTCCTGCAGGTTTTCCTGCGGCACGTATACGGTCTGGATTCCCGCTTTGCGGCAGGCGTCAACCATAGCCAACACGCCAGGAACAGGACGCACCAAGCCCTCAAGGGACAGCTCGCCCATCGAAACAATGCCGCGGATATCGTCCGGTTGCAACTGCCCGGTTCCCGCTAAAAGACCTAACGCCAGGGGCAAGTCCAATGCAGCCCCTTCTTTACGCATATCCGCAGGCGCTAAATTGGCCGTAATTCGACGTGCCGGAAATTCAAAGCCGGCGTTTCGCACCGCCGCCCGCACCCTCTCTCGGGCCTCCCGTACCGCCGTGTCCGCCAAACCGACAATTTCAAAGGCAGGCAGCCCATTCGATAAATCCACCTCGACGGTAATGGGCACGCCTTCAATACCGCAGGTGGCGCAACCAAAAGTTTGCGCGTACAAAACACATCCCCCCATGCGAGAAGCCGGCTCTCCGTCTGTTGACGTAGAGCCGGCCTTACTATTTTACCCCTTACATGCCAAAAGCATTGGGTATATGATGAATCTTTGGAGCTTCTTCTTGCTGCAGTACTTCAATTACATCCATACGGCAGACTGCGTCGGTCAATCCTTTTTGCTGCAGCCATAACTGCGCTGTACGCAGCAATTTCCGTTGTTTTCCCCAGGTAACGGCTTCTGCCGGACTGCCATATTCTGTACTGCGTCTTGCTTTCACTTCGATAAAAATAATGACGCGGCCCAGGCGAGCGATAATATCGATTTCCCCCATCTGACAACGAAAGCGTCGTTCTAAAATGATATAGCCTTCTTTGACAAGCCAATTAGCAGCACATTCTTCGCCTGATAAACCAAAGGCCAAATGCCGGGCCATCTCACGCCCTCCGCCGACCAAGGCGCTGGTCGACGCGATAAACATATGCTAATACTTCAGCCACTGCCTGATATAATTCAGGAGGAATTTCCCGGTCCAAATGAACAGCCATCAGCATCGCCGTCAGTGTTTTATTCTGATACACCGGCACGCCATGACGACGAGCGGTATCCAAAATCTGCTCGGCCAAGTAGCCGGCTCCTTTAGCAACCACTTTTGGCGCTGTCGTAACGTCGGCTTCGTAGCGCATAGCAATGGCTTGGCGTTTTTGAATCGCCTCTTTTTTCAGTTCTTCTTCGCTTTTTTTGCCATTCATTGCGCATCCTCCCCCGCCAGCATCGAGCGAATAGGCTCAAACGTTTTCCGATGAATCGGAGATGGACCCAGTTTCCGCAAAGCTTCCATATGCTCTGCCGTGCCGTATCCTTTATGTTCCCGAAAAGAATACCCTGGATATTGCTCATCCAAGCGAGCCATTAAACGATCTCGTTCAACTTTGGCTATAATCGAAGCCGCTGCGATGGAAGCGCTTAAGGCATCGCCATGAATCAACGCTTGGCATGGAATCTCCAGACGCTTTAAGTCTATTGCATCCGCTAACACCGCCTGCGGCGCTGGCTGCAGTTGGCGCACCGCTCGTTCCATTCCTCGCACGGTTGCCTGGTAAATATTATATTGATCAATTTCTTCCGGCTCCACCCATACCAACGAGATAGCCACAGCCTGCTTACGTACTTCTTCATACAGCCGATCCCGTTGCAACGGTGACAGCTTCTTAGAATCATTAATACCTGTAATTACGCAGTTTAGCGGTAAAATAACAGCGGCTACCGCTACAGGACCAGCCAGCGGTCCCCGGCCTGCTTCATCAACACCGCAAACCAATTCTTTGCCTTGTTGCCGCCAAAGACGCTCGTAATGGCCCATTACATAAAGCCGCTCTTTTTCCTCCTGCTGGCGTTTCAAACGGCGCTCTCTCGCGTTCAAAAGCTGCTGGACGCCCTTACGAAGATCGCCTTGCAGTTCCTTCAACAACTGCGCCTCGATTTCCTCCGCCTGCAACAATTCGCGAATTTCCGTAATCGTTTTTTTCTGCGCCATCTGCTCTTCCTTCCCGCTGCACCGCTTTCGTATTGCTTTATGTATCATTTCTATTTTCTTAGGACAAATCCTTTTTGCTTAGGCTTAAGAAAAAAGAAAAACCGCAAAAGCGGTTTTTCTCCCATTATTCTGTCGGTAATTCCTTTGGCTGTTCTTGCAAAGGAGGATACTCCAATGTCAATCTGCCTAGCTTGCCATCCCGCAGTTCTCCCAAAACAATCCGCCGCGCTTTTTCCAAGTCCACGATACCGCCTGCACGCAGACAGCCCCTCCGTACAGCAATTTGCCGCAGGATTTCTTCAGGGTCTTCAGGCAACGGCAGCTCCAATTTATAACGCTCTGCCAGAAACTGCGGTTGATGCTCTCGCATCCAGCTGAGAAAATAGCCGATTACCAGTTCCATATCGTAAATGTCATCATTTAAAGCCCCTGTCAAAGCCAGCAAAATGGCAATATCCTGATCGTCCATACGCGGCCACAGCACGCCAGGCATATCTAAGAGTTCCACGGACTTGCCGATTTTCAGCCATTGCTGACCTCTGGTAACCCCTGCTTTATCGCCGGTCCGCACGGTAGCCGCACCCAAAAGGCGATTTATCAAGGAAGATTTACCTACGTTGGGCACTCCCAAAATCATCGCCCGTACCGGATGGTTCCGTATGCCTTTAGCCGCCAGCTTTTGCACCTTGACTGCGCCGGCTTCTTCAATGCGATGGATAAAAGGCTTAATATTCTTCTTACCCGAAGAATCTAAGGCAATCGCCGTAAATCCTTGCGCCTTAAAGTAACGCAGCCATTCTTCCGTCAGCGCTGGGTCCGCCAAGTCCGCCTTATTCAACACAATAAGGCGTTGTTTTCCTGTGGTCCATTCCGTTAGCAACGGATTGGCGCTGCCTCTGGGAATACGGGCGTCCAGTAATTCCACCACTACATCTACCAGCTTCAACTGTTCTCGGATGACCCTATGCGCCTTGGCCATATGCCCCGGGAACCAATGAATATGTCTTTGTTTCATGAAATCCTCCGCGTTTTTAACGCTCTTAAGGCAGTTGTTTCAACTGATCTAAAGGCCAAAACACCATAATCGCTTTGCCTTTCACCATATCCAAGGAAACAAAGCCTACATCGCGGAAACGGCTGTCCTCCGAATTGTTCCGGTTGTCGCCCATCACAAAAATGTGGCCTTCCGGCACGGTAGACAAAGGATAAGAACCACGCGTTTTCTCTAAAATGTACTCTTCATTCTGCAACTGTCCGTTGACGAACACCCGGCCATCTTTAATTTCAATCGTATCGCCTGCAACGGCAATAACGCGCTTAATGAAATCACGACTAGGATCCCGCGGATAACGGAAAACAATAACCTCGCCTTTAGCAGGCTGCTGAAAACGATAAATAAATTTATTGACCACTAAGCGTTCGCTATTAATCAACGTCGGACGCATAGACGGTCCTTCAACTAAATACAACTCTACAATAAAATAACGAATGAAAAAAGCAAGTATCAGCGCAATGGCGATTGATACAACCCAGTCTTTAATTTCTTGTCCCAGTTTGCTTTGGCTCATTTTCCACAAACCCCCTCAAGGCCTCTGAACGTATATCTAATTTTTAGCAAGTTGTGTTTTACGATGCAAAAAGGGGACTGCTGCCAGTCCCCTTCTCGTCGCTTAGCGTTTTTCTCTGATACGCGCTGCTTTACCGCGCAGGTTGCGCAGATAGTACAGTTTGGCACGACGGACAATACCGCGGCGCACTACTTCGATCCGCTCCAAACGGGGCGAATGCACCGGAAAAGTACGTTCCACGCCTACATTGTAGGAAATGCGGCGAACGGTGAAAGTCTCACGCACGCCAGTACCTTTACGGTGAATGACAACGCCTTCAAAAACCTGAACACGTTCGCGAGTACCCTCGACAACTTTTACGTGGGCCCGAACGGTGTCGCCTGGTTTGAAATCAGGGATGTCGGTACGGAGTTGTTCTTTTTCCAAAGCTTCAATGAGATTCATGGGTTTTCCTCCTTCATCAAGACGTTCGTATCCTGCTTCAGGTATAGAGGACCGCCTTATAAACATTAAAATTATATCATCTTCCCCGAGTTAACTCAAGAGAAAAATTAATCGTCACGCGCATTTTCAGTTTCATACCAGGCTTCCCCCAGCAAGCGGTCCAAAATGATAGCCACCGCCGATCGCACCGGTAGATGATTGTATTCGCCAGGCCCGTAAATTGGCTCCAAGATGGCGTCAAAGCGACTCATCGTGTCCGCCTCAATACCCCAGCCAGTACCAAAGAGAATCAGCCAGGGCTGAGAATCCTGCTGCAGTTTGCTGCGCATTTGCCGATAAGAAATGCTGTTGGGATATACCCTGGCATCGGTAGTAACAATCAGCGGCCGCTGTCCTTCAACTTCCTCAATGCGCTTACATGCTTCTTCAATCGAAGCCGCCAATTCCAGAACTTGAAAAGCTTCCTTGCGATCCGGATTGTATTCGCTGCCGTAACCGTCCCGCCAATAGCCAATAATATCCTGTACAAGGCGAGCTTGGCTCTCATGGGGATGAATAACAAAATAACGCGCTACATCATAAGTCCGGCAGGTTCTGGCCAAATCATGCACATCAAAGTTGGTTACAGCCGTAGCTACTACGTCCATGTTGCGATTGTAAATCGGATAATGCACCAGCCCTACATAAACCTTGGCTTTTTCCTTCATGCCTCTTCCTCCTTGACTTCCGCCAACAGCTTCGCATCAGCCTGTTCCAATTCACGCCCCGCCAATAGATCCGGCCGCCGCTTCCAAGTATTACGCAACGCCTCTTTGCGCCGCCAACGTTGGATTTTCGCATGATCACCGCTGACAAGCACCTCTGGTACCTCCCACTCATTAAAGCTGCGTGGTCGCGTATACTGAGGATACTCCAAAAGGCCATCATAAAAAGAATCATGCGGCGCAGAATCACAGGACCCCAGCACCCCGGGCACCAAACGAGCCACCGCATCCGCTACAACCATAGCCGGCAGTTCGCCCCCTGTAAGTACATAATCGCCGATCGAGATGACTTCATCCACCACATGTTGGCGAACACGTTCGTCAATCCCCTCATAATGACCGCACACCAAAATAAGATGCTCCTCTTTAGCCAGTTCCAACGCCTTAGCTTGTGAAAAAGGAGTTCCCCCTGGACACATGAGCAGGACGCGCCCTGTTCCGCCGCTTTCTTTGGCAGACTCTACCGCCCTATAAATAGGATCCGGCTTCATGACCATCCCCGCGCCGCCGCCAAAAGGCGTATCATCTACAATATGATGCTTATCTAAGGCGAAGTCCCGGGGATTAATATGGGAAAAGGAAAGCAGGCCCGCGTCGCGGGCCCGTTTCAAAATGCTATGTTCCAAAGGCGCAAACATCTCTGGAAAAAGAGACACAAAGGAAAAATGGAGCGAATTCATTCCCATACCTCCTGCAAGCGCACACGCATCAGCCCTTCTTGCAAAGAAACCTCGGATACTACACTCTTAAGAGCCGGCACCAACACATCTTGGCTGCGCCCGCTTCGGCGTACCACATAGACATCATTGCTGCCCGTCTCCAAAATCTGCACAATTTCTCCCAATTCTTCGCCGGTTCGCTCATCAACCACCCGAAGTCCCAGGATATCGACCGTATAGTATTGCCCTGCCGCTAAAGGAACCGCATCTTTACGGTCAATATACAGCTGCTGCCCCCGCAGCTTCTCAGCGGCTTCAACCGTGTCTACGCCTTGAAAATGCAATAGAGCTAAGCCTTTATGCACACCAGCGCGCTCTAAGGTCAAAACAGCGCCGCTGTGCATATATACGCACTTCAAAGCAGAAAATCGTCCCGCCTCATCGGTCAAAGGGCTAACACGAACATCACCCCGCACGCCGTGCGGGGCAATAATCTGACCGACCAATATACGGTTAGTCTGTTTCATGGTCATCTTGGTCTCAGCTGCGGAAAGTCAGAACTTTGCCGTCTTCCAGAAGGATCTCGGAGCCCATGATCTTGTTCAGATCATCTCCCACCTTCACATCGACGACGCGCTCCAACTGCCCTCTGACAATCTCAGAGCCGAGTTCGAGTTCCTGCGTGGCCTTGAGCTTGGCCAGCATTTCATTCTTGAATTCCAGGCGCTTTTGCTTTTCTGCCTCAATTTGTTGACGCAGAGCCACAAGTCCTTGGGCGTCCTGCTTAGCTTGTTCCGCCAGCAGGCGCTTGGCGTGAAACTCAATTTGCTGCAGTTCCAATTCTACCCCTTGCAGGGCTTCTTCGGTTTCCGCGGTCAAACGTTGCTTGAGTTCTTCCGTCACCTTGGCCTTGATGGTCACAGGGCATTTCAGAGTCATGCTGTCCATGTCGGTAATCCACCTTTATTCGCTGATTTCCACGTTGACTTTTTTATTTTCCCGCGTTGCAGCCGCTTTCACGACAGTGCGGATGGCTTTGGCAATCCGTCCCTGCTTGCCGATGACCTTACCCATATCTTCAGGAGATACGCGCAAGGCGTATACGGTGCCATTACGGTCATCCGTTGCTTCGACTCGTACCTGTTCCGGATGCCGTACCAGGGCTTTGGCGATAACTTCAACGATTTCTTTCATGACGTTATCACACTCTTTCTCACTTCGAACGCTTCATTTCATCCCATTTGCTCATGATGCCTTCTTTACGGAGAATGTTTTTCGCCGTATCGGTAAGCTGAGCGCCTTTTTGCAACCAGGCCAGGACTTTTTCTTCGTCCACTTTGACTACTGCGGGTTCGCGAGTAGAGTCATAGTGACCGACGATTTCGATGAAACGGCCATCGCGGGGCGAACGAGAGTCAGCCACAACGATGCGATAAAAGGGGTTTTTCTTGGCCCCCATGCGATTCAAACGAATTTTTACTGCCATTGATATCACCTCCTTTATAGAATCATTATTTCATAAACGGCATTTTAAACATGCTGCTTAGTTTATTTTTACCCATTTTCTGCATGTCCTTGAAGCGCTTCATCATCTTCCGCGCCTCAACAAACTGCTTCAGTAATTTATTAACATCCTGCACGCGCGTGCCGCTGCCCGCGGCAATGCGTTTGCGTCGGCTGCCGTTAATCAAATTAGGATCGCGTCGCTCCGCCAGTGTCATCGAACGAATAATGGCTTCTACATGAGCGATTTCTTTTTCGTCAATTTGGATATCCTGGTTTTTTTTCAACTGGTTCATGCCTGGAAGCATTTCCATAATTTTATCCAGCGGTCCAAGTTTTTTTACCTGCTGCAGTTGATCCAGAAAATCCTCCAACGTAAAGTCGTCTTTACGCAGCTTTCGCTCCATCTCTTTGGCTTGTTCCAAGTCGATGCTGGCCTGAGCTTTCTCAATCAGCGTCAGTACATCGCCCATGCCGAGAATTCGCGAAGCCATGCGGTCCGGATGAAAGGGCTCCAGTGCGTCCAACTTTTCACCCATACCGGCAAATTTTATCGGACAGCCAGTAACGGCTTTTACCGAAAGAGCGGCTCCGCCTCGGGCATCGCCGTCTAGTTTGGTAAGAATGATACCGTCCAATCCCAAATCGCCATTAAAGCTTTCCGCCACATTGACGGCGTCTTGACCTGTCATCGCATCGACAACAAGCAAGATTTCATGCGGTTTGACCGCACTCTTAATATCTTTAAGCTCCTGCATCAACTCTTCGTTGATGTGCAGGCGGCCTGCGGTATCGATGATCACCACATCGCGAGCGTATAATTTGGCATGTTCCAGCGCCTGTTTGGCAATTTCCACCGGCTTAGGCTCTTCCATGGTGAAAACCGGTATACTCAGTTGTTCCCCAAGCACCTGAAGCTGTTTAATAGCTGCAGGCCGGTACACGTCAGCGGCAACCAGCAACGGATTTTTGCCTTGTTTCTTTAAGTATTGCCCCAGTTTGCCTACGGTTGTCGTTTTGCCGGCGCCCTGAAGGCCTACAAGCATAATCACCGTCGGCGGCTTAGGAGAAATCGTAATGCGGCTTTGGGTGCCGCCCATCAGCTCGGTCAGCTCATCGTTAACAATCTTTACGACCTGCTGCGCTGGCGTTAAGCTTTCCAGCACTTCCTGCCCTACAGCCCGTTCCTTTATCCGTGCAATTAAATCCTTAACCACTTTAAAATGCACGTCGGCTTCCAGCAGGGCCATACGTACTTCGCGAAGCGCTTCTGTGACATCTGCTTCGTTAATCTTTCCTCGGCCGCGAAGTTTTTTAAATGTCGATTGCAACTTATCGGCTAAGCCCTCAAATATCATGAGCAACCTCCAACAGCATACTCAATTGCCGCCTAGCCTCGCCAAGAGCGGGAATGCCTTGCATATTCTCAGGCAGGCTCTTTAAAAGCTGTTGCACCTGCCGCAAAATTTCCCGATCCTGTTCCTGCCGTTCCAGCAATCGCAATTTTCCTTCATACTCTTCTAAAATATGTTCCGCCCGGCGCAGCATATCATGCACCGCTTGCCGCGAAACACACAGCTCTTCGGCAATCTCCGAAAGAGAAAAATCCTGCAAATAATGTAACTCCACGCAACGCTGCTGCTTTTCCGTCAGTAACGCGCTATACAAATCAAAGAGACGCCCAATACGGACGATTTTCTCCAACATGTTCACCACCAACTTCTTGCCAAGCTCTACTACTTGACACCTGCTTTATTATACGCACTTCCCTGTCAGGCGTCAAGTGCTTTTACTTGGCATTCTTTGTTAGTTGGTAAATAATGCTTGCGCGAACTCCTGCGCATCAAAAGGCCGCAAATCATCCATGCCTTCTCCAACGCCAATCCATTTAACAGGCACGCCTAATTCACTCTTAACAGCTACGATTACGCCGCCTTTAGCCGTACCGTCCAGTTTGGTCAGCGCCACTCCAGTCACATCGCTGACTTCTCCAAACACTCGGGCCTGATTTAAAGCATTTTGCCCTGTTGTAGCATCCAGCACTAACAAGGTTTCATGAGGCGCCCCTTCCACTTCGCGGCCAATAACCCGGTAAATCTTGCGCAGCTCCTCCATAAGATTTCCCTTATTATGCAGCCTTCCGGCGGTATCAATAATCACCAAGTCAAAATTTCTCGCTTTGGCCGCTCGCAAAGCGTCAAACGCCACCGCAGCCGGGTCCGAACCTTCTGTATGCTTAATCACTTCACAGCCGATGCGCTGCCCCCAAATCTCCAACTGGTCAATCGCCGCCGCGCGAAAGGTATCCGCCGCCGCTAAAAGCACCTTCTTGCCTTGCGCTGCGTAAAAATGCCCCAATTTCCCAATCGTAGTCGTCTTGCCTACGCCATTGACGCCAACCACCAAAATAACGCCTACGCTTTTTTCCGGCAATTGCATCGAAGAAGCGTCTTCACTAAGCATAGAGCTAATGCGCTGCGCCAAAAAAGGCCGCAAATCATCGGGCTGGTTGATTTCTTTTGCCTTTATGCCAGTGCGGATGTCCTGCATCAACCGCGTTGTAACCGTTACGCCAACATCAGAGGTCAGCAGCGCCATTTCAATATCATCCAAAAATTCCTCGTCAATATCCGCATAGCCCTTAATGACTTGCTCTATTTTCTCAGTAAAAGACTTACGCGTCTTTTCCAAGCCCGATTTTAACCGATCAAAAAAACCCATTCCTCGTTGCACCTCTTCTCTAAAATTCACACCGTCGTCTTAGAACTGTCTCTTAGCTGGCGGAAGATTGCTTTTCTTCATTGCCAAGCTCCACGGAAATAATACGAGAGACGCCATTTTCATGCAGCGTTACACCATGCAGCCGATCTGCAGACTCCATCGTTCCCTTGCGGTGCGTCACCACCAGGAACTGCGTATGCGCCGCATATTCGCGCAAAAAGCGACTGAAGCGACGCAAGTTGGCCTCGTCCAAAGGTGCGTCAATTTCGTCCACCATGCAAAACGGCGCTGGTCTATGCCGCAAGAAGGAAAACAGCAGCGCAATCACAGTTAACGCCCGCTCGCCACCGGACAAGAGCGCCAAGTGCTGCGTTTTTTTTCCAGGCGGCTGTACAAAAATCTCAATACCGGTTTCCAATAAATTGTCCGGCGCCGTTAGGCGCAGTTCCGCCTTGCCTCCGCCAAACAGGCTTTGGAAGGATGCCGAAAAATATTCATTAATATGTTGAAAGGCTTCCCTAAATTGACTAGACATAGTCGCGTCCATTTCGGAGATAACCTGGCGTAATTGCTCCAGACTGGACGCTAAATCTTCGAACTGTCCTTCTAGGAACTCGTGTCTTTCCAACAACTCCGCATATTCTTTTTCTGCATTGAGATTAACCGGCCCCAAGGCTTCGATCGCTTTTTCCAGTCTAGCAATCGCCGCGTTAAAAGAGGCGGTGTTCCCCTCTACTCGCCATTCCTGCGCTTCTTGAGGACGTAGCGTAAACTGTTCCCACAGTTGGGTCTGCGCCGCTTCCACCTCATAGTCCGCTTTCGCTGTCTGCAATTCAATGGCGTGTACCTTGCGCTCCAGTTCCTGGCTCTGACGCCGGCAAACTTCCTGCGCTTCCAGCGCCTGGCGCCAAACAGATTCTTGCTGCACCCGCTCGCTTTGCGTTATCGCCGCCGCTTCTTCCGCAGCCTCTCGCTTGGCGATAAGGGCTTCCTGCGCCCCAGTAATCGCGGCTAAGGCTTGCTGCGTTTCTTGCTGTTGCGCCTGCAATACGCCGTGTTCGGTTTGAAGCTGCTCTTGTTTGCGTTTTACATGCTCCAGTTCCGCTTCCATACCGCGCAGACGTTCTTCCATTTGCCTTCGCTGTTCCTCTAAAGCCGCCTGTCGCACTTTAGCCGCCATAAGACGACTTTGCTCTTCTTCCCGTCGGCGCGTAATCAAAGCCTGCTGTTCCTGCTGCGAAGATACGTCCTCTCGCTGTAAGTGGTCATCCGCTTCAAACGCCGCCAATGATTCGGACAACTCCTGACGCCGCTGGCGGACCTGTGCAAGCGCCAATTCCAGCTCTTCTCGACGCCTTTTGAGATTTTCGCCAGTTTCCTGCCAACGTTGCATTTCTTTCAGGCAAGCTTGGCTTTGCCCTGTCCAAGCTGTATGCTCTACTTGCAGAGCTTGCAGTTGCTGCCGTATTTGCTCTAATTGAGATTGCAGCCCTTGTCCTTCCTGCTGCAATTTTTCCAACTGCATTTCCGTTTCCTGGAGTTTTTCTGCGCCTGCCGCAATGCGACGACTCAGCTCTTCCAGTTCGCTTTCACGCCCTAACACACCGCTTTCACGCCGCTGTTGACTGCCGCCGCTCATAGCTCCGCCCGGACTGAGCACTTCGCCGTCTAGGGTTACCAATTTTACACTGTGCCCGGTCTGGCGGGCAATGGCAATGGCTTCGTCCAAGGTTTCAACAATAACCGTACGGCCCAGCAAAAATTTTACGGCTGCTTCGTGTTCGGCTGCGCACTCAATCATATCGGATGCAAAGCCGAGCGCCCCGGAAAGCTTAACTGCCCGCAGCTCCGCATCTCGTGGAGCTGCGGGTCGCAGTGCGCTCAACGGCAAAAACGTCGCGCGCCCCAGGCGCTGCGCTTTCAAAAAGGCGATCGCGTCACGCGCCACTTCTTCCCGTTCTACCACTACATGTTGCATGGCTCCGCCTAAAGCGGTTTCCACCGCGGTCACATAGCGGGAGGAAACTCGGATCAGCTCTGCAACCGGCCCGTGGATACCGCTGCGCCAAGCCGCCTTGCTCTGCAGCAAGGCTTTAACACCGCGTCCAAAGCCTTCATGGGCTTCTTTCATCTGCTGCAACACTTGCCGCCTTGTCGTCCATTCCCGCTGTTGCAGTTGCAGTTTTTGCATTTCCTGCTGCCGCTGCTGTCTTTCTTCGCGCTTACGCTGACTTTGTTCCTGTAATTGCTCCCCTCGCAGCCGCGCTTCCTGCATACGCTGCTGCAGCTCGTCTTCTTGTTGCCTCAGTTTTTCCTCTTGACGCGTTACAAAGCCCACTTGCTGTTGCTGCTGGGTTTCTTCGCCGGCAACGCTTACCAAATCCTCTTCCAGGCGCCGCCCTTCCTGCTCTTGCTGCTGGATTTCGTGACGCAATTGCAGCAATTTCTGCATCCGGCTCATTTCCGCTTCTTTGCCCGCCAAGACCTGCGTTTCCAATTCTGTCAGCTCTTCTTGTAATTGTTGCAGCGTTGCTTCCCGTTCTTTGACTTCTTTTGTGCATTGCAAGAGAGTTCCCGCTTGTTGCTGCCATTCGGAGGAAACGTTTTCGCCCTGTGCCCGAGTGCGTTGCGCTAACTGCGAGTATTCCACCTGTTCTTGCGCTAAACGCCGATTACGTTCCTCTTCTTGCAAGGAGCGCTCCGCCAAAACGGCCTGCTGTTGTTGCAGCGCATCTCCTTCTTCCTGACAACTGCGAAGCTGCTGCTGCGCTTCTTCCCAAGATGCTTCCGCTTGGTTGCGCAAGTCGCCGCAGCGTGCAGCCTCGCTTTCAGCCGCATACAAAGCCGTACGACCTGCTTCGTACTCCTGTTGCAATGAAGCCGCTTCGCCGCGCCAACGTTCTTGATGACCTTGCGCCTGCTCCAATCGCTGACACAGCATAGAAACTTGCTGGCTGCGCAATTGTCTTGCCAGTTCTTTATGTTCCTTCGCTTTGCGGGCGCTCTCCGCCATAGGCTCTAATCTCGCAGCAATTTCACCTCGAATGTCCGCTACACGCGTTAGATTTAGCTCTGTTTCCTCCATCTTGCGCATGGCATCTCGTTTACGCTGCTTATATTTGCTAATTCCTGCGGCGTCCTCGAATAACAAGCGTCGTTCTTCGGGTTTGCTATTCAACACTTCGTCTACGCGATTTTGTCCAATAACAACCATAGAGTCCTTGCCCAGACCGGTATGAGCCAAAAGTTCATGAATATCCTTGAGGCGACAAGGCCTCTTATTTAAATAATATTCGCTTTCGCCGGAGCGATAGACGCGGCGGGTGAAAATAACCTCACTATATTCGATCGGCAAGGTACCGTCCGTATTATCAAAAGTCAATGACACTTCCGCCATCCCCAAGGGGCGCCGCCCAGCACTGCCTGAAAAAATTACATCCTCCATTTTAGCGCCGCGCAGTGTCTTAGCGCTCTGTTCGCCCAATACCCACAAGATGGCATCGGAAATATTGCTTTTACCGCTGCCATTAGGCCCGACAATTGCTGTAATTCCTTCGTCAAATTCCAATTCAGTACGGTCTGCGAACGATTTAAAGCCATGAGCTTCCAGTTTTCGTAACAGCACGAATTAATTCACCACATTTCTTGCAGATATCTTACTTATTGTACCATCATCAGCCACCTAATAACAAATAAAAAGCCTGCTTGCCACAGCAAACAGGCTTATAAAATAACTTGGTTCAACGAGGCTCCACAATAAAGCGAATGGCCGTCCTCTCTTCGCCATCAATCTCAATTTCCGCAAACGCCGGAATGGTCACCAGATTGATACCGTTAGGAGCTACAAATCCTCTGGCAATCGCGATTGCTTTAATCGCTTGATTTACCGCCCCGGCTCCCACCGCCTGGACTTCCGCGCCACCGTTTTCACGTAATACCGCCGCCAATGCTCCGGCAACCGCTTTGGGATTCGATTGAGCAGACACTTTGAGGACTTCCATAGTTACTGAACCTCCTTCTACGTCGCTTTGAACTGCAAGGCATCCAGCATTTGTTATTCCTATCAGGTCTTCCTTTATCCCCTCTATTCTGCTCTCTATGAAAAACTCCTTCTCCTAACGCGTCGTTTGCCGGAAAGATTTTATTTATGTTTTTCTAACAATAAAGTCTTCCTATTATTCCTAGTTTTAATTTTTTCTGTCCTTGCACTTCCTCTAGCTGCAGACTGCCTGGATAAACGCTCGCATCTGCCTGCAAAGACACTTCTCCAAAACCGGCCTCTTTCCAGTAGCGCAAGTTTTCGTTTTTATGGCCCCGTACCTTGGAGGAATCGTGCGGATGATAGACAAGACGGCAAGCTGAAAAAGAAAGCTGCTCCAAGCCGCACACCACCTGCTGGCGAACTAAAAAAGACCACACAAGTTCGCCAAAAGCGGGATGATACGGTCCTGCCAGCAATTTAGCAGAATGCAGTTCTTCACTGTCTTGCAATCCCATACGAATCACGCCTATTCTCCGCTGTTGACAACCAGCTACAGCCCACGCCGTACGCTCGATCGCTTCCGCCAGCGCAAGCGGCTTATACGCGCCCTTTGCGAAAGAGGAAGCCAATTCAGTCCCTGCCAAAACCACCGTTGGATATAAACGAATGAAATCTGGAGCTAACTTCCATAGACGCTGCAATGTTTTTTGCCATAACAGCCGAGTTTCTCCGGGCAAGCCCGGCATCAGCTGTACGCCTACGGTCAATCCAACATGTCGCAACACCGCAACAGCCTTATCTACACAAGAAAATTCATACCCCCGCTTGGCTGCGTTCAAAACAGAATTGCAGAGCGATTGCGCTCCTAACTCCACACAGGAAACGCCTTGCATCTTTAGCCATCTGGCCTCTTCTTCATCTATGGCATCCGGCCTGGTGGACAAACGAATGCCTGTTAACTGCCCTGTTGCCAGAAAATGCTGGGCTGGCGCCAACAGCTCTTCTTGCTGCCGCAGCGGCAACGCTGTAAAGCTTCCCCCATAAAAGGCAGCCTCCACTTTCTGGCCGGGGGGCTGCAAGGCCAAGGCATTTTCTAAAATTCCTTGGATATCTGCCGGTGACAGTTTCGCATCTCCAGTTCCCGTCAGCATGCGTTGATCGCAAAAAACGCATTGACTTCTACAGCCAAAAAAAGGAATAAACAACGGTATGATTCGCTTTCTTGGCACTTTCATCGATCTGCCTCCTTCCAAGCAGAAGCGCTATAATATTTTCGAAAACACAAAAACGATGCCGCAACTGCATTTGTTACGGCATCGTTCTTTTTCAAGATGACTTGTGCATGCTTTCTTTGGGCTGCAAAGCCGCAAAAGCTTCTTGAGCAGCATGCTGCTCCGCTTCCTTTTTACTGCGGCCGCTGCCGTGCCCTGCTAGACGATCATTGACCCAAACTTCCACGTGAAAAATTTTCCCGTGATCAGGTCCTTCTTCACCTACCAGCTGGTACTGAATTTTCGCGTCAGCTTTACGCTGCACTAATTCCTGCAACAAAGTCTTGTAGTCTTTTAGATAATTGCCACGTTCGACAAGCTTAATTTCCTGCGCTAACTGTTTCATAACAAAATCCGTTACGCCAGGGATGCCGTGGTCCAAATAAATAGCTCCAATAATCGCTTCAAAAGCATCTGCCAAAATGGAAATGCGTTGGCGGCCGCCAGACAATTCTTCGCCGCGTCCCAAATAAAGGAATTCGCCAACTTGCAGCTCCCCTGCCCTACGGGCCAAGGTAGTCTCGCAAACCAATACCGCTCTGGCTTTCGTCAACTCGCCTTCCGGCAGTTGCGGAAATTTGCGAAACAGATAGTCGCTGATAATCAAATCCAATACAGCATCACCAAGAAATTCGAGGCGTTCATTATGAACCATCGTTTCATGCTTTGTCTCGTTGGCATAAGAAGTATGCACCAATGCCTGGTGTAACAAAGATAGATCCTGGAATACGGTTCCCAAACGCTTGCACAATAAGGCAAGTTCTTGCTGCCGACCCTTATCCACCGTTTGTCTTGTCTTGCTCACGCGCGATTACGCCTTGTACTTTTTGAGCAAAATAGTAGCATTATGCCCGCCGAAACCAAAGGAATTAGAAATGGCGACATTGACCGTACGCTGCCGTTTTACCTTCGGCACATAATCAAGATCCATTCCTTCTTCAGCGTTTTCATAGTTAATTGTCGGCGGAATCAGGTCATTAGTAATCGCCAACGCAGTAGCAATGGCTTCAATACCGCCAGCTGCCCCAAGCAGATGGCCGGTCATAGATTTAATAGAGCTGATGGACAGCTTTTGGGCATGATCACCGAAAAGAGCTTTAACCGCCAGCGTTTCATTGCGATCATTCAATGGCGTCGAAGTGCCGTGAGCGTTAATATAGTCAACGTCCTCCGGCTTTAAACCAGCATCTTTAATAGCCAAGTTCATGCATTTTGCAGCCATAGCCCCTTCTGGAGCCGGAGCCGTAATATGATAGGCATCCGCATTATAACCGTAGCCGCTGATTTCCGCATAAATCCGTGCGCCGCGCTGCAGAGCATGCTCCAGGGATTCCAAAATCACAATACCTGCGCCTTCGCCCATAACAAAGCCTGCACGGTCTTTATCAAATGGACGGGAAGCTTTGGTCGGCTCGTCATTACGTGTCGACAGCGCTTTCATAGAGCAAAAGCCAGCTACCGCCGCCGGAGAAATGCAAGCTTCCACGCCGCCAGCCACCATTACGTCGGCATCGCCGCGCTGAATGATTTTAAAAGCGTCGCCTACGGCATTCGTACCGGTAGCGCAAGCCGTAACTACGCAGCTCGATGGTCCGCGCAGGCCAAAAGCGATAGAGGTCTGACCAGCAGGCATATTGGCAATCATCATCGGTACAAAGAAAGGGCTGACACGGCCAGGTCCTTTATCAAACAAGGTTTTGTATTGATCATGCAGCGTGTCAATACCGCCAATACCGGTGCCGATTACCGTACCAATGCGCTCCAAGTCTTCTTTCTCCAGATCCAAGGCCGCATCTTCAATGGCCATGGACGTAGCAGCAACGGCAAACTGCGTTACTCGGTCCATGCGTTTTGCTTCTTTTTTGTCAATGTATTGCGTAGGTTCAAAATCCTTAACTTCACCGGCAATACGCGTTGTAAAATCGGTAGCGTCAAAACGAGTAATCGGCCCAATGCCGGAAACACCGTTTGTTAAGGACTGCCAAAATTCAGCCGCCGTATTGCCTACAGGGGTAATAGCCCCCAAACCGGTGATTACTACGCGTTTGGAAGTAGTATGCAAATAAAACACCTCACTTTAGTTAACTGCTTCTGCTTCGCGGAGCAGTCGCGCAAAAATTTCCTTTACAGGAAGAATTTCCTCGATTTTATGAATGTACTCGCCAGTAAAGACCAAGCCGGTCTCCACATCTCCCTGCTGCGCGCGAATCAGCGCCCGGATAATGCAGAAATTACGTTTGCAATGCTTCAAACAAGCATCACAGGTTATCGGCGCCGGAGCATCCCCTGCTAAAAGGCGAGCCGCAAAAGGATTGCGTACTGCGCGTCCCGGCAAACCTACGGGGCTGTCAATCAGCACAACATCTTCCGGTTTAGCCTTCAGATAGAACTCTTTTAATGCTGGGGCCGCATTGGATTCTTCGCTTGCGGCAAAACGTGTGCCCATTTGCACACCGCTTGCACCCAGTTTCAAGACTTCTACAATATCTGCACCGTTCATGACGCCGCCAGCGGCGATGACCGGAATATTGACAGCTTTGCAAATATCGGGAATGATCTCACGCATGGATTGGTCGGTGCCCAAATGCCCGCCTGCTTCCTTGCCCTCAACCACAATGGCCGCCGCACCTAATTTTTGCGAAATCTTGGCCAATTTTACCGATGAAACAATCGGCACAATCGGGGTGCCCGATTCGTGTCCGAGTCCAAACATATCTCTGGAAAAGCCAGCTCCGGCAACTACAAGGTCAATTCCTTCTTCAATTGCGGTTTTTACCAAACCGGCAAATTCGCGAGCCGCCACCATGGCGTTAATGCCAATAATCCCCTTCGTCAGGGAACGAGCCAGACGGATTTCATATCGTAACTCATCAAAAGTCATCCCAGATGCGGCAATCAGGCCTATGCCTCCCTGCGAGGCTACTGCTGCAGCCAAGCGGGCCGTAGAAAGACGGATGGCCATGCCGCCTTGCATAACTGGTACTTTGGCCACAAGCTGGCCAATGCGAAGTTCTGGAAGTTTCAAGAAAATACTCCTCCATTCACATGGGCGTCATCATCTTTAAGAAAGTCCCGCGAACAAGTTCACGGGACTTTCTCAGTTGACAGACCGCTTCGCGATCTTTAGCCTTGTTTTTCCTGGTCAATGTAGGTAACAGCGTCTTTTACGGTCTTGATCTTTTCTGCAACCTCATCAGGAATTTCGATGCCAAATTCCTCTTCGAAAGCCATGATCAATTCCACGATGTCCAAGGAATCAGCGCCCAGATCATCGATGAAGGTGGAGTCAATAGCTACATCAGCAGCTTCCACACCCAATTGCTCAACTACGATTTCTTTTACTTTGTCAAATGTCGACATGAAGTTCACCTCCTTCCAAAGCCCACGTAGAAAGTGGAATTTAGTACATGACCATACCGCCGTCCACGTTAAGGGTTTGTCCTGTAATATAAGCTGCAGCGTCCGAACAGAGGAACAATACGGCTTTCGCTACATCGTTCGGCGTTCCTGGACGTCCAAGGGGAATAGTACTAGTCATTTGTTCTTTTACACTGTCTGGCAGCACTTCCGTCATATCAGTGGCAATATAGCCCGGCGCCACAGCATTAACTGTAATCCCACGGCTGCCCAGCTCTTTAGCCATTGACTTTGTAAAGCCCACTACGCCAGCTTTCGCTGCAGCATAGTTAGCTTGACCGGCATTGCCAGTCAGTCCCACAACCGACGTCATATTGATGATTTTGCCGCTTCGCTGCTTCATCATCAATTTAGCCACCGCTTTTGTGCACAAGAACACGCCTTTCAAGTTGGTATCCAGCACCGCATCCCAATCGGCCTCTTTCATCCGCATTAAGAGCGTATCTCGGGTAATTCCGGCATTATTAACCAGAATATCAATCGACCCAAATGCCTCTACCGTCTTCTGGATCAATTCATCTACCTCAGCAGCCACTGCTATGTTAGCCTGTACTGCAATAGCCTGACCGCCCATTTCTTGAATGGCTTTCAGCACTTCCTGCGCCGCCGCCGCATTACCGGCGTAATTAATGACAATCTTAGCTCCGGCCTTAGCAAGTTCCAGCGCTGTCGCCCGGCCAATGCCGCGTGAAGCTCCTGTAATCAAGGCCACTTTATTGTCTACATGCATTTTAGCGGACCTCCTTGAAATAATCAAGGCTTTTTTCCAGAGAAGCCAAATCCTCAATATTAGCGCTGGCGGTCTCTTTGGCAATTTTCTTCGTAAAGCCTGTTAATACCTTGCCAGGTCCGACCTCTACCAGACATTCCGCCCCTTCAGCCAACAGCGTTTGCACGCAGGCTTCCCAAATAACCGGGCTTGCCGCTTGCTCCACCAGCAGACGCTTAATATCAGCAGCATTGGTCATAGGCTTACCGGTTACGTTGGAAATAACCGGAATTACGGCATCCTTAACTGTGATTTTATCCAGCTCCGCCGCCAGTCCTTTAGCCGCAGGTTCCATCAGCGTGCTATGGAACGGAGCGCTTACCGGCAGCATAATGGCCCGTTTGGCGCCAGCTTCCTTCAACTTGGCCGCAGCAGCCTCAACAGCTGCCGTCTTACCGGCAATAACAACTTGGCCCGGACAATTGAAATTAACGGCTTGAACTGCTTGACCCAGCTCCGTCTGTACCTCTTGGCAAGTCTTGACAATACTCTCGCTATCAAGACCTAAAATAGCCGCCATGGCACCTTCCCCCAGGGGAACGGCTTCCTGCATCAATTGCCCTCTTTTACGCACTAAACGCACCGCATCAGCAAAGTCCAGCGCTCCCGCCGCAACCAATGCCGAATATTCACCTAAGCTATGCCCTGCCGCCAGAACAGGAGTAATTCCTTTTTCTTTGAGCACAGCCGCACAAGCCACACTTACCGTCAAAATCGCCGGTTGCGTGTTATATGTTTTTTTCAGTTCCTCTTCAGGCCCCTGAAAGCACATGTCGGTAATAGAAAACCCAAGCGCTTCATCCGCCTCAGCAAAAATCTTTTTTGCAACGGGAAATGTCTCGTACAAATCTTTGCCCATGCCAACGGTTTGCGATCCTTGCCCTGGGAATACGAATGCTAATTTGCTCATCTATTGTTCCTCCATTCCGTCTCGTTATTTATCCGAGTCTTACGCCTTAAAGCGAGTTGCCTGTTGCAAATGCTCCATTACGCCGGGAATGCCGGAAACCAGATCTTGCATGACCGCTTCTACCGATTGAACTTCACGAATCATACCGGCAATTTGGCCCACCATCACAGACCCGTAATCCACGTCGCCTTCTTGTGCGGCTAAACGCAGTTTACCGGCTCCCATTTGATCCAGTTCTTCTGTTGTTGCGCCAGATCGTTCGCGTTCCATATATTCTTTAGTCAGTTTATTCTGCAAAACGCGTACAGGATGCCCGGTGCTCACGCCGGTAACGATAGTCGAACGTTCTTTAGCTTTTACCAAAGCTTGCTTGTATCTTTCATGCACAAGGCATTCCGTAGTGGCCACAAAACGTGTGCCAATTTGAACCCCTTGTGCGCCGAGAGCCAATGCCGCCACAACTCCGCGTGAATCGGCAATGCCGCCAGCGGCAATAACCGGAATAGAAACCGCATCCACAACCTGCGGTACTAAAGCCATGGTCGATACTTCGCCTACATGGCCGCCGCTCTCATGTCCTTCAGCCACCAAAGCATCAACCCCAGTACGTTCCAGACGCTTCGCCAAAGCAACCGAAGCTACCACCGGAATAATCCGAGCCCCAATTCCTTTGAGTGCAGGAATGTATTCTCCCGGATTCCCAGCGCCTGTCGTTACAACCTGCACTTTCTCATCAACAACAACCTGCATAACCTCTTTGACGAAAGGAGACATCAGCATAACATTGACGCCAAACACTTTTGTTGTCAATTCTTTTGCACGGCGAATTTCCTTGCGCAAAGCATCCGGCGGCATATGTCCGGCGCCAATTAGCCCCAAACCGCCTGCATTAGAAACAGCTGACGCCAACTCAGCCGTAGCTACCCAAGCCATGCCCCCTTGAATAATAGGATATTTAATGTTCAATAATTCGCAAATCTGATTACTCACCAACAGATGAATCCTCCTTGTACCAGCGAAGCACGCAGGCAGCCCAGGTCAACCCTGCACCGAAACCTACGAGCACCAGCTTGTCTCCATTTTTGACCTTGCCTTCAAGCACTGCTTCTTCCAAGGCGATAGGAATCGATGCCGCCGACGTATTTCCATAACGATCTACATTGACATGCACTTTCTCCATCGGCAACTGCAAGCGTTTTGCAGCCGATTGGATAATCCGAATGTTTGCTTGATGAGGAATTAAATAATCCACATCCTCATCGGTCATGCCAGCCTTCTGCAAGGCTTTTTGAGCGGCTTCCCCCATAACTTTAATCGCAAACTTGAACACTTCATTACCGTTCATATGCACAAAATGCAAACGTTGCGCTACCGTTTCGGCGCTTGGCGGACGTCTTGAACCGCCAGCAGGCATTTTCAAAAGTTCTCCGCCATGCCCGTCTGCCCCTAATTCCACACCTAGTACGCCATATCCTGCCGGAACCGGCCCGATTACTGCAGCGCCTGCTCCATCTCCGAAAAGCACGCAAGTATTACGGTCAGTCCAATCTAAAATTTTAGAAAGAGTTTCCGCTCCAATAACAAGCACCCGACGATACATTCCCGCCTTCACAAATTGTGTCGCCACCGTCAGGCCGTAGACGAACCCAGAACATCCCGCCGCTAAATCAAAAGCCGCTGCATGAGTCGCCCCAATTTTTTCTTGCACCAAGCAAGCCGTTGAAGGAAAAAACATATCCGGCGTCGCTGTGGCCACAATAATCAGTTCCAGCTCTTCTGCGCTAATGCCCGCATGAGCTAAAGCTCGTCTAGCTGCTTCCGCAGCAATATCCGAAGTGGCTGTCTCTTCATCCGCCACATGACGCTGTTTAATCCCCGTCCGGGAAACAATCCAATCATCAGAAGTATCTACTATCTTTTCAAGATCGGCATTGGTCAAAATGCGTTCCGGCACATAACTGCCTAAACCTAAGATTCCAGCAGACAGCTTAGTCTCCGCCATGCGTCAGCACCTCCTCTTTTGCAATCATCTCGCTAATATGAGTCGCCACTTGCTGCTCCGTAAATTCCTTAGCCACGCGAACTGCATTTTTAATCGCTTTAGCTTTGGAGCTGCCGTGACAAATAATGCAACAACCATTTACGCCCAGTAACGGCGCGCCGCCATATTCCGCATAATCTAATTTCTTTCGTAAACGTTTCATAACCGGCAGCAACATCAACGAAGCCATTTTCGTAAAAAAACCGCTTTGCTGAACGGCATCTTTCAATAAACGCATAATTGCGCTCGCTAATCCTTCGCCGAACTTTAGTACTACGTTCCCTACAAAGCCGTCGCAAACTACAACATCAACCGATCCTTTCGGAATATCCCGTCCCTCAACATTACCAATAAAGTTAATGTTTTGCACTTGCGACAGTAATGGATACGTCGACAAAGTCAATTCGTTTCCTTTTGTCTCCTCTTCGCCAATACTCAGCAAACCAACGCGCGGGTTTTCAACCCCCAGTACATATTGCGCGTAAATAGACCCCATAATAGCGCTTTGCACTAAATGTTTCGGTTTGCTGTCCACATTAGCTCCCGAATCCAGCAGCATGGTTGTTCCCGTTAAATTGGGAATGGGCGTTGCTATTGTAGCACGCTCAATCTTAGGCAATCGCCCCAAGCCAAACAAGGCGGCCGCTACCGCAGCGCCCGTACTGCCGGCTGAAATTACCGCTGCACACTCGCCCTCTTTCACCAAGCGTGTAGCCACCACCACAGAAGCATCTCGCTTTTTGCGAACCGCCGCACCGGGGGATTCGTGCATATCGATTACTTCCGAAGCATGGTGTACAAAAATATGATCGCCTTCGCGCACGCCATGCTTACGCATGGCTTCCTTCAGCAACGTCTCGTCGCCAACCAACACAATATCACAGCCATAGTCTTTCACAGCCGCCATGGCGCCTAAAAGAATTTCTTCCGGCGCATGATCGCCTCCCATGGCATCAATCGCAACTTTCATCAATTTTCGCCCTCCGAGTTCACTGCAACCATAATGAATTTGGCCCGGAACACCTCTTCTAGCTCATTACGGGTTTTTACCCAAATAAAAACTTTGTTCCCGCGGATGCGAATCACTTCTGCCTTGGCCACCAGTTTTTCACCGGCCCGCACCGGCACCTTATATTTTATATTAGCCACGCCGGTTACTGCCGCAGGCGCATCCATAACCGCCAATGCCAACGAATTGGCCTGAGAAAAAATATAATGTCCCCTGGCAATCTTCGTCTTTGCCAGAACCATGTCTTCCGTAACTTTCAATACAGAAATAGCCGTCCGGCCTACTTCCAAATCAACTAATTCACCTACGACATCATCTTCTGCGATAGCCCGCAAATTATTTTGAGCCCGCTGCGCCATAAGTTTGGTTCGCTCCCGCAATTCGGGAATCCCCAGTTCCATGCGATCCAGACGAATAGTTTGCACGCTGACTCCAAATTCCACAGCTAATTCCTCATCACGCAAAAACGGATGAGTAGAAATTTTTTCTGCTAACAATTCTTGTCTTATACGTTTGTTCATGCGCGCCATATCATCACCTAATCTTAGAAACTGGTACTAAAAACATATCGTCCTCATTATAGCGGAGACATGACGCAATGGCAAGCAAAAAATGAAAGGAGCAACTTGCAGACAAGCCGCAAGTTTGCTCCTTTCATTCGGGATTATTCCACGGTGACAACCGCTTTTCCGTTGTAGTGACCGCAATCAGGGCACACGCGGTGAGGCATTTTGGGCTCATGGCACTGCGGGCAAGGTACGAAGCCCGGAGCCGTCAGTTTCCAGTTTGCACGCCGTCTGTCACGACGGGCTTTAGACATTTTACGCTTTGGTACTGCCATGGTCTGGTTCCACCTCCTTCAATGGTAGGCTACTGTTTAGAATCAAGCAACTGTTTGAGAGCAGCCAGCCTGGGATCAATGGCTTCATGATCGCAATGACAGTCACTTTGATTGCGATCCTGGCCGCACACCGGGCATAAGCCCTTACAATCCAGTCGGCACACTTTCTTCATGGGTTCCGCCAGCAACAACGTATCCCGTACCAGTTCAGTCAAATCCAACTCATCGCCTTCATAGACGCTATATTCAGCGTCTTCCGGCAACGGGCTTTCTTGCGATGTTTCCCGATACTCTTGTCGAAATTCTTCAACAAGCTCGGTTTCATAGTCCCGCAAGCAACGTTGGCATTCAAAGGAAGCTAAGGCGCGAACCGCACCGGAAACTACCATATGGCCGCCACTGTTGGCAACTATCCCTGAAACGGAAATGGGTCCCCGCAACCAGAAAAACTCTTCTGCCGCAGGCACCTCGAAGGCAAACGAAAATTGCTTGCCTGTTGCATGTCGGAGTGAAACAACGTTGAGTTTCATCACTTCTCACCTCAACCTTCGTCTATTATATCCACCGAGGCGAGCCTTGTCAAGAAAAGACCATGACAGAAGCCGGCAGGATAAAAACCGCTGCCGGCTTCCAGTTCAGGCAAGTTAGAAAAACTCAACCAAGGCAGATTGATTTTGTATCGCGAGCAATCATCAACTCTTCGTTAGTAGGTATAACGAACAGCTTTACTTTGGAATCGGCCGTACTAATTTCACAGGCTTTGCCGCGAACATTATTACGATCCTTATCGATTTTCGCTCCTAAATAGCCAAACGCTTCCGCAATGCTTTCACGCATCGAAATGGAATTTTCGCCCAAGCCAGCGGTGAAGACAATCGCATCTACACCGTTCATGGCGGCGGCATAAGCGCCCACATATTTCTGCACGCGATAAGCGAATACGTCCAGCGCCAACTGCGCTCTTTCATTTCCTTCGTCAGCAGCGCCTTCGATATCCCTGAAATCGCTGGAAACGCCGGAAATGCCGAGTACCCCGGACTCTTTATTAATATAGCTGTCGATCGCATCAGCATCCATGTTTTCTTTTTTCATCAACATCGGCAAAATAGCTGGGTCAATATCGCCGCAGCGGGTTCCCATAACAAGCCCTTCGAGCGGAGTCAGCCCCATGCTGGTATCCACTACCGCGCCATTTTTAACAGCAGCAACGCTGGATCCATTTCCCAAATGACAGGTGATGACTTTAATGTCTTCCGGTTTTTTGCCCATCATCTCCGCACACTGCTGAGAAACAAATTTGTGCGAAGTTCCATGGAAACCATAGCGGCGAATGCCGTGTTTCTTATATACTTCGTAGGGCAGGCCGTAAATGAAAGCATGTTTCGGCATGGTTTGATGGAACGCGGTATCAAACACGCCTACTTGCGCTACGCCAGGCATTAATTTTTCACAAGCTTTAATGCCTAAAATATTCGGGGGGTTATGAAGAGGCGCCATTTCAATGCACTCTTCCAGGGCATCCATAACAGCACCATTGATACGTACTGATGTAGCAAACTTCTCAGCGCCATGAACTACGCGATGGCCTACGGCCGAAATTTCATTCATATCTTTGATCACGCCATGTTTAGCATCAACCAAGGCATTCAAAACTAATTTGATTGCCACGCTGTGATCCGGAATCTCGGTTTCAATGGTCACTTTTTCGGCTTCGCCAGGCTGATGTTTCAGCACAGAGCCTTCAATACCGATTCGTTCCACAAGACCTTTAGCCAACACCGACTCGTCCGCCATGTTGAAGAGCTGATACTTCAACGAGGAGCTGCCACAATTGATAACTAGTACTTTCACCTTCGAAATCCCCCTTAAATTGATGGAATAAATTAAATTTTTACGAAATCCTATTAAATAAAAACAAATGTTGTGACTTTAAAGCCACAACATCATTTCTATCGGATTTTCATTTTTTATTCTTCGACAAAACTTTTCTCATCCCTTCTTCTATAGAAAAATTTATTATTTATTTGCAGAAAATCACCAAATTTGCCAAGAAAAATGCTAAACTCCAGATAATCAGAACACTAACGCAGGAGGTCTCCCATGTCTGTCACTGGTATTATCGCCGAATACAATCCTTTTCATACAGGTCATGCCTGGCAAATTACCGAAGCTCGCCGTCTGGGCGGCAACGCCCCGATCATCGTCGCTATGAGCGGCTCTTTTGTACAGCGCGGCGAACCGGCTATTTTCGATAAATGGTTCCGAGCTGAATTGGCTGTTTTAGGAGGCGCCGACCTTGTTTTGGAACTGCCTTTCGCTTTTTCTTGCCGTAGCGCAGAAAGCTTCGCCCAAGGAGGTGTACGTCTCCTCGCCGCAACCGGTCTAGTTTCCACTTTGGCTTTCAGCGTTGAAACGCCTGACTTAAACTGGCTGCAGCAAGTAGCTCAGCAAAAAAACGCGCCGCAAACCCAAGAACGCTTGCAAAATGCCTTGCAGGAAGGATTATCCTATGGGGCCGCTTTAGGAAAGGCTCTAGGGCAAACTGTAGCTACCGCAAGCTCGCTTGCCTTACCCAACAACATTCTCGCCCTGGAATATCTGAGCGCCCTATCCAAGTACGCCCCCACTTTGCAAGCGCTTGCGCTGCCCCGTCAAGGAAGCGAATACCACCAAGAAACGCTTCCCGAATCCGGCTATGCCAGCGCAACAGCCCTGCGCCAACAGTTATGCCTTTCCTCTCTGCAAGATCTATCTTCGTTCTTCCCCCCTGTTGTTTGGCATCGTCTTCTATCGTCGCCTAGACGCCCCGTAACCCTTCGCTCCCTTGAACTTCCGTTGTTGCACCAATTGCGCAGCAGCTATGCTGAGGAGTTGGCTCTTTTGCCGGATATGGAACTGGGGCTGGAATGGCGTCTTTTACAATGCGCTCGCACATCCCGAACAGCGGAAGAACTGCTAACAAAACTCAAAACAAAACGTTACACTCGCACCCGACTGCAGCGACTGCTGATCTATAGCCTTTTGCGATTTCCGTCTGCGATCGCCAAGCAGGTAAGTCTTGACGGCCCCGCCTACCTGCGCGTCCTCGCTTTTAATACAACAGGCCGTACCTTGCTTCAGCAAATGAAAAAAACTGCTTCGTTGCCCGTCATTACTCGCGGCGCATCCTTAAGTCGCTCAAAAGCGCTCCAGGAGGCCCCTCTGGCAAGCAACTCCCCTCTTGCTTCCTGGCAATGGGACGTCCGCTCTACCGATTTGCATGCCTTCGCCAGCAGCCAGGCGAGCGGACTGGATTTTCTTCGCTCCCCGGTTTATGTGCCAGAAAGCAGCTCCTGAATAGCGGGCAAAGCCGCCTGCGCCGCCACGCGTCCTAAGGCCACGCACTCCTTGAGATGGTTAAAGGAGCTTGGTGATACATAGCCTACATTAGGTTGCAGCAACACATCCCAATCGCGATGCTTGTGCCTTAGTAACTCCCGCTCCATAATATCAATCGAACGCAGCATAACATCCACAAAACTTTTTACTTCCGGCGCTTCCTCCTTGCTCGTTAAATCCACCGCCACCACCACGTCCACCCCCATTTCCCGCGCCAAGTCGCTAGGAACTGGGTTTAAAACTGCACCATCTACCAAAAGCATATCCTCCCACTCAAAAGGCAGAAACACGCCCGGCACAGATACACTGGCTCTAACTGCCGCCGATACAGGCCCTTCCGAAAAAACGACCTCTCTGCCGCTTTTTAAGTCGGCGGCAACGACACGCAAAGGAATATCCAACTGCGCAAAAGTCTTTTTTTGCAGCAATACATCCATTGTTCCCCAAATTCGCTTGCCCGAAAACATGCCAAGCTTTGACATATTCATATCCAGCCAATGAGCTTTGGGTAAATGGCAAGCTAATTTCAAGATGTCCTGCGGCTTATGTCCGGCGCAATACATCGCTCCCACCAAAGCCCCGATACTACAGCCCGCGATACAATCAACGGCAATCCCTTCCTCTTCCAAAACCTGTAGTACTCCTACATGAGCCAGCCCACGCAAACCTCCCGCTCCCAAAGCCAATCCTACTCGCCGCTGCCTCATTACGCAGCCTCCTCGCGTCAATAATTTCTTTCATTATATAACAAACAGTCCTTGCTGGGAGACAAAATAAAAAGCCTTCGGGAATTTCCCGAAGGCTTGTTACTGATAAATTGGTGCGGTAGAGAGGACTCGAACCTCCACAGAGTTGCCCCTACCAGCCCCTCAAGCTGGCGCGTCTGCCATTCCGCCACTACCGCATAGATCTATAAAGTTGGTGCGGTCGAGAGGACTTGAACCTCCATGAAGTTGCCTTCACTAGATCCTGAGTCTAGCGCGTCTGCCAATTCCGCCACGACCGCGAAAGGGATTCTATTGAGTTTGGTGCGGTCGAGAGGACTTGAACCTCCATGAAGTTGCCTTCACTAGATCCTGAGTCTAGCGCGTCTGCCAATTCCGCCACGACCGCAAAGCCAACCGCCATTACAAATAGCAGCTTACCCACGTTGGCTATTATAGCAGAGACCTAGCGCCAATGCAAGAAAATCTTTGCCTAAGAAAACAGCAATTCCCTCTACTTATTTATATCGCTCAACAAAGGTCTCCAAATTTTTCATGTTCTCATGCACTTGCCGCAAAATGACAGCAATTTCCTCGGTTGTCGCAGCCTGCTCCTCACTAATTGCTCCGGTAGTTTCAATGGACTGATTAATTTCCACAATTGCACCGTTAACCTGCTGCAACGTTTCCTGAATCTTTTTTACAGCCTCATTGGATTGATCCGCCAGCTTGCGCACCTCCTCCGCAACCACTGCAAATCCGCGTCCGTGTTCTCCGGCGCGAGCCGCTTCAATGGCCGCATTGAGCCCCAACAAGTTCGTTTGCGCGGCTATATTCCGAATGAACTCCAAAATACTGGCTGTATGCCGATTTTTTTCGCCTAACGACTGGGCTTGCGCAATCGTCGCTTGTCCGGCCCTAGCTAGCTCGCCAACACTTCTCGCCACCTGTTCAATGCTTTCTGAGGCTTGTGTGGTATTCGCTGCAAGTTCTTCAATGGTTTTAACTAATTGTACACTGTTTTGAAAGTCAATACCTGAACTTAATGTACCAATTACCTCGCCATTAACCCCATAGATGGGCGTAAAAATCGTTTTTATCGGCCGTCCGTAAACCGAAGGAGGAATATCGTCGAGGGTATCCGTCCTGGTAGCCAAGCAACGTTCAATCGTTTCAATCCCCTTTACAGGTTTTCCGGTAGGAAGATCCAATTCAAACTCCTTCGCCCGGTAATAGGATAAGTATTCTTTACAGTCTGTCAAACCAACCGCCATATCTTCCCGAACAATTCGATTCATATACGGTAATACCAATTTAAAAGCTTCAAGAATTTCCTCATTCGTTTTAAAAAAACTATTTTGCGTCATAATCGCACCTCTTTTCTATTAAGATAGTTTTTTACATCGCCAGTATACCACAATATTTCGCAATATTCTTCCTTTTTAATGTTGCAAAATACAAAAACAAAAAAAGCCTGCAATATTTTGCAGGCTTCATTTTTTTTGGTGCGGTAGAATGGATTTGAACCATCACGAGGTTGCCCCCGCCAGCCCCTCAAGCTGGTGCGTCTGCCATTCCGCCACTACCGCATAATTAGGATTGGTGCGGTCGAGAGGACTTGAACCTCCATGAAGTTGCCTTCACTAGATCCTGAGTCTAGCGCGTCTGCCAATTCCGCCACGACCGCATACAGTAAGAACGTCCCTACTTTATCATAACAACTAATCTTCTGTCAACACACCGCCGCAGTAAACTAACGAGCTGCCCAGTTCCACTCCCAAGCGTTCCATAAATTACCCTCTACCGGATTAGGCTTAAAGCCATTTAAACCCGTCTTGCTCGCATCCAACTGGCAGCGGAAATAAAGAGGTATTACCGGCACATCCGTGTTCATAAGCGCGCCAATCTGCTTATAGATCTCTTTGCGCGCCGCCATATCCGGAGTCGTCGCCCCTTGTATCGTCAAGGCGTCAATTTGCGGATTGCGCCAATCTGCAACATTAAGACCGCCTTGTCCTACAAACCGCGAATGCCAATACAAGCGATTATCCGGATCCACTCCGCGCACCCAGGCAAAAAATGCCGCAGCAAACGGCCGCTGCCGATAGGTCTGCTCAAAGTTCTTTGCATCCACTACTTGAAGCTGTACCGAAACGCCCAATTCCTTCCATTGCTGCACTATCGCCTGCGCCGCCAATTCTCGCTGCTTATTGCCGCTAGGCACAGTCAGCGCAAAGGCCAATGGCTTCCCCTCTTTTTGCAGCATATTGCCGTTTTGAGCAAGCCAGCCTGCCTGGGCTAACAATTCCTTGGCCGTTTTCAAGTCGCGAGGAGGGATTCCTTCATTCACATACGCCCAGGAAACAGCCGGCTGATCCGCCCAGGCAGCTACGCCAGTACCTTTCAGAACCTGTTGCGCCAGCAGATTGCGATCAAGCCCCAACGCTAAGGCCTGCCGTACCCGAAGGTCTTTAAAAAGAGGATGATCCATATTAAAGGTAATTTGCTCCCAAATAGGCCCTGGTGTGGCAAAAACTTGGAAATTAGTTTGACTGCGCATTTGATCATAAGCTTGATTTCCAAAATGCGGTGCAATATCCACTTCACCGGATTTGGCTTGAGCAATAAGCAACGTCTCATCCGGCACAATCTTATAAAAAATGGTATCCATTTTAGGTTTGCCACAGAAATAGCGTTCATTGGCTACAAAAACAAGCCCGTCCGCCATACGCCATTCCTGCAGTCGAAAGGGACCTGTTCCAATCGGATTTCTTTGAAAAGCCCCTTTATTTGGATCAGTCCCAGCCAAAAGATGCTTAGGCAGTATCGTTTTAAACAAGCTAACCCAGTCTGGATATATCTCACGAAATTTTATCACCACAGTATAGGGGTCCGGAGTCTCCACGGCGCGGATACGATCATAACCGTCTCTTGAAATCGCCTGGGTTTTAGAGTTCATAATGTATTCCCAGGTAAATCGAACATCCTCCGCCGTAAAAGGAGCCCCGTCATGCCAAGTCACTCCTGTTCGCAGCAAATAGCGAATCGTCAAACCATCAGGACTTACCGTCGGCAATTCTCTCGCCAAATCCGGCTGCAAGACGCCATCCGGCTGACTAACGACTAAACCGCTAAATAGCAGCCGTGACATTTCATGAACCGAAACCGCATCCGAAAGATACGGGTTTAACAACGCCGGCTCATGCAGACTAGCGTAAACCACCTGTCCTCCCGACCGATTAGAAGCAGGCGACGTAACGCTTCCCGCTTTTTCCGAATTCTGCCCGAATGAACATCCTCCAACCAACAGCACTCCGCCCAAAAGCAAAGCCAATATCCAAATGCGGCCGAATCTACGCACCTCAATTCACTCCTTACCCCTTGTTCCCGTATAGCTGCCTATATCGTTCCCTGCCGCTTAGCACCCGTTCCACATATTCGCGAGTTTCGCCGTAAGGAATAGCCTTTATATCTTGAAAAGAAAAATTCCACCCATACGTTGTCATCCATTGTCGCACCGTCCCCCGCCCTCCGTTGTAGGCAGCCAGCATCAACACTTCGTTTCCATGAAACTCTTCTTTTAGAGAGGCTAAATACCACGTACCAAAGCGAATGTTTGTTTCCGGTTCGTTCAAGTGCTCTTCAAAAAAAGTCTCTTCGCCTATATTCCGCGCAACCCATTGAGCCGTCTCCGGCATCATTTGCATCAGTCCGCGAGCGCCTTGATTGGATACGGCCTGCGGCTTGAATTTGCTCTCCGCTTGGATCACCGCCGCAACCAGCATGGGATCTAACTCTCTGCTGGCTGCATAGGTTTCAACCAAAGACCGATAAGGAAACGGAAATCGATAAGTTTCTTCAAACCACACGCTTCGATAACCACCATATACAAGCAAAACAAGCAAGAACAGGCACACGACTCCGCGTATCCGTTTGCCGTCTCGCCGGACGCTTCTGGCAGCCGTTCGCGTATACATTAAACCGCTTCTACTCATGTGACCGCCTTTCAAAAATTCTACGCTTGGGAAGCGTCCCCTGCAATACGCGCAGCCATTGCTCTCTCACTTGCAACAGGGTTGCTTCGTCCTCGCCGTTATTATCAATGCAGACATCCGCCTGCGCCGCTTTCTCACGTAAGTCCCCCTGCAGGGATATTCTATGCTTTCCTTCAGCCGCACTCATGCCATCTCTGGCGCACAAGCGCTGAAGCTGCACCTCTGGATTTACAAATACTACCCACACCTCATCCATGCGAACCTGCCAGCCAACCTCAAACAACAGCGGCACGTCAAAGACCACTGCTAGCTCGCCTCGGGCTGCTGCCGCCTGAGCCTCCTCGGAGGCTCGCGCTAAAATACGCGGATGAAGAATCTGCTCCAGTTTTTTTCTGGCTGAAACATCGGCAAAAACAATGTCTCCCAATTTGCGTCGATCCATTTCTCCCGAAGAAAGAATAATCTCATTTCCAAAAGCAGCAACTACTTCTCGATAGCCGGGGGTTCCCGGTTTCACTACTTCACGAGCCAAGTGATCGGCGTCGATAATGGTCGCCCCCATCTTTTTTAACAAAGAAGCGACAAAGCTCTTACCGCTGCCAATCCCTCCGGTTAGTCCAATCCATTTCATAACCAACCCTACTCTCCCTTGTACGGCTGACAGCGAGAACACCAATGCGTCCCTCTGCCCGCCACCTCTGCGCGCGATATGGCCTGACCGCAATGCAAGCAAGGTTCACCGCCGCGCCCATACACACAAAGGAGTCTCTGATTTCCCCCGCTGCGCCCTAAGCCGTCACGATAATCCCGAATGCTTGTACCGCCATGATCAATGCTCTGCTGTAGTACCTTGCGGATAGCCTGATGTAATTTTTCCGTCTCCTCCCTAGTCAGGGAAGCTACCGTCCGCAGAGGATTCACGCCAGCTAAAAACAAGCTTTCATCCACATAGATATTTCCCAAACCGGCAACTACATCCTGCCGCAGCAAAAAGCTTTTAATACGACTGCGGCTTTTTTGCAGACGTTCCTGCAAATAGGCTGCACTAAAATTTTCTTCTAACGGCTCCGGACCTAAAGCCTTCAATCCGGGCAACGAAGATACTTCGGCTTCCGAAACCAAGTGAAACGTACCAAAGGTACGCACATCATGATATAGCAATTGCGCGCCGTCGTCCAGTATAAAACGCAAGCGGTCATGCAAACGGCGCCCTGCGACTTCCGAAACCGCTCTATACTCCAAGCGTCCTGTCATCCGCAAATGGATCACCAGCACATCCTGTTCCAATTCCAGCAGCAAATATTTTCCTCTCCGGCGCAAGCGCCGTACCTTACGCCCTTCGATACGCCGGGCAAATTCCGCTGCGGGAGTTTTGATCAGCCGAGACAGCCAAATGTCACAATGCTCAATCCGCCGCCCAATTATCAACGGCTCCAATGTACGGCAGATAGTCTCTACTTCCGGCAACTCTGGCATGACTTCATCCCGCTTTCCTCAACTTCATTTAGCCTGCGCCCAGTTAGCGCCGTAATGCACGTCCACAAGCAAAGGCGCCTGCAAGCAAACGGCTTGCTCCATCTTTTCCTTGACAAGCGCTGCCACCGCCAAGCGTTCCTCATCCACTACTTCCAGCACCAATTCATCGTGCACCTGCAACAGCAAACGCGAACGCAGCTTTTCTTCTTGCAAGGCCTCAAATACCAGCAGCATGGCTTTTTTAATAATATCCGCTGCGCTCCCTTGAATTGGCGTATTCATAGCGGTACGCTCTGCAAAAGAACGTTGATTAAAATTGCGGCTATTAATATCAGCCAAATAACGACGGCGTCCCAGCATTGTTTCTGCATAGCCGTCCTTACGAGCCTGGGCTACGGCATTCTCCATAAAAGTTTTCACTTTGGGGTAACGAGCAAAATAGCCTTCAATATATATGGCGGCTTCATTGCGACTCACACCCAAATCTCTAGCTAAACCGTAGTCGCTGATACCGTAAACAATGCCAAAATTTACCGCCTTAGCCCTTCTACGTAGTTCTGGCGTCACATCTTTCATGTCCACGCCAAATACCTCCGCCGCAGTCCGAGCATGAATATCTTGATTTTTTAGAAATGCGTCAATAAATGATTCATCTCCAGACATATGCGCCAGCACCCGCAGTTCAATCTGCGAATAGTCCGCCGACATTAACCAGTCGTAGCCTTCTCCAGGCACAAATAATTCACGAATACGCCGGCCTGTTTCCGTCCGCACCGGAATGTTCTGCAGGTTGGGCTCTGAACTGCTCAACCGCCCCGTTGAGGTCACCATCTGATTAAAATGCGTGTACACACGATTATTTTGACGATTAACCAAGGCTGCCAAGCCTTCTAAATACGTACTTTTAAGCTTGCTTAGCATGCGATACTCCAACAGTTGATCTACTACAACGTGATGGCCGCTTAACTTTTCCAGCACTTCTGCATCTGTAGAGTAGCCTGTTTTCGTTTTTTTCTGCACTGGCAAGCCCAGTTTTTCAAACAGTATCACGCCTAACTGCTTGGTGGAGTTAACATTAAACTCCTCTCCCGCCGCAGTATGGATTCCTTCCAGCAATTCGGCTATTCTCTGCCCCAATTCTTCATTTACTTCTTGCAAATGAAGAAAATCCACTGCAATTCCTTGCGCTTCCATGACTGCTAAAACTCGCACCAGCGGAAGTTCTAGTGAAAAATACAATTCACGCATATGTTGAGCATCCAACTGCGCTTCTAGAACAGGCCGCAACTCCCAAAGCGCCTTAGCGCTATAAGCCGCAGCATCCTTATCTGGCAATGACGCCAGCGACTCCTCCCGCCCCAAATAGCGCAGACAAATAGAGGCAAACGAGGCCTCCCCCTGAGTCGCATCCAGCAAATACGCGGCCAAAGCCGTATCAAAGGCAAGACAGAAATCAGCTTGCCGCTCCTGCAGCACCCACCGCACCAAACGCTTTCCGTCATGTGCAACTATATTTTTCTTTGCAACCAATTCCGTCAACACAGCATCCCATATTTCGCACGCCGCTGCAACCCAACATACTTCAGCGCCGTTTGACAAGACCAAACCACTTAAGCACATCCCGTCCCAAAGAGGCCACACAGCCGCCTGTTCTTGCTCCAACCAGGCCAGCGCCGTCGTCTCTTTCTGCCACTGCAAAGGAAGCAGTTCCTGCTTCTCCGGGGCGGTAACTTCTGTTCCGTTTACAGTAAGACGCGCCAAGAGCGAGCGAAAATCCATCTGTGTGAAAAAAGCCGCCAAGGCTGCCCCTGTTTCCGGTTTGCCTTGGCGCCAATCCTCCGCCAGCGGCATATCGCGGACAATGGTTGCCAATTTTTTCGACAACAACGCCAAGTCCGCATTGGATATCAAGGCTTCCCTCGTTTTATTCCCCTTGACCTGCGCTGCTTGCGCCAATACCTCTTCTAACGTACCAAACTGAGCCAACAGCTTAGCCGCCGTTTTTTCGCCAATGCCGGGAACCCCGGGAATATTATCCGAGGTATCTCCCATCAACCCTTTTAAATCAATCAGCCGCAACGGTTCCATTCCATACGTTTCCTGTACTTTGGCTGCATCGTATACGTCCATTTCGCTGATTCCTTTGCGCGTCAGCAGCACCTTGACCGACGGCTCCACCAATTGCAGCGCATCCCTATCTCCCGTGACAATCAGAACTTCCATGCCTTCCTGCGCCGCATCCCGGGAAACTCTGCCAATAATATCGTCGGCTTCATATCCTTCCTGTTCTAAAACAGCCGCGCCAAAAGCTGCCGCTAGTTCTCTCACCAGCGGAAACTGTTCTACCAGTTCTACTGGCGTCGCTTTACGATGAGCCTTATAATCCCTGTATACTTCATTCCGAAAAGTATGCTTACCCTTATCAAAAGCCACCACCAACTGTTGGGGCTGCCATTCTCCCAAAAGGCGCAACAACATCGTTGACAATCCATATACTGCGTTTGTATAGCGCCCGGCGGCGTCCGTCAGAAGCGGCAGGGCGTAAAAAGCCCGATAGGTCAAGCTGCTTCCGTCAATAATCATGCAAATTGGCTTTGCCATATTTTCACTTCACTTTCTTTTGCTTAACTTTTTATATATTGGCCACGCAAGCAAGAAACCCTTTCTAACGTGCAATCTTTTTTTGCGCATCTTCTTTTCAAAGCAGCTCTTGCTTTTTTGCGAACACCATGCTAATATATTTTAAGTAATATGGTCATAAGGAGGTGAACGACTTGCCGAATATTAAATCCTCTGTACGTAGTGTAAAAACGGACGCAGAACGTCGCGCGAAAAACTTCGCTGTTAGATCGACGGTCAAAACCGCGACCCGCAAGACGTTGGAAGCCATCAATGGCAAACAGGCGGATGAGGCGAAAACCCTTCTGACCACTGCTGTTAGCACCATCGATAAGGCTGCCAAGAAAGGCGTCATCCATAAAAATGCCGCTGCTCGGAAAAAATCCCGTCTGATGAAAAAACTGAACGCAATGTAAGTTTTGCGGCAGACAAAAAAGTGATGGAGAAGCTTGCTTCTCCATCACTTTTTTTGTTTGCCTTTTTCGCACCATAAAATAACCAGTTTTTCCAATTCTCCTTGCAGCAGCCTTGTCCCTGATTTAATGCCGCCTTCCAATCGCGCCAATTCCTGCAGCAAATAACGCAGTAAGTCAGGAGAAACATCCCCTCGCTGCCGCAAAAGTTTTTCCGCTACATACGGATGAACTTTCAATTCCTTAGCCACCTCTTGCTTACCGCCTCTAACTTCCAAGCTTTGCAACTGCAAGCGCAGCTGTCGAGCCAAGAGCGGAATAATCATAAAGGCCGCATTGGAATTGCGGCAAGCATCTTCCAACAAAGATAGCGCCCTGGCGCACTGCCCTGCCGCAATAGCATCCAACAAGGCAAACGAAGAAGCTTCAGGCGTAGCCGCCATCATGGTCTGCACGTCAACCAACGAAATCCGCTTACGTCCCTGTGTGTACAAAAGCACTTTTTCAGCCTCCTGTGCCAGCCAGCCAGGCGCCAATTGCTGGGACGAACTGAATAACGCAGCCAACCAAGCCGAAGCATCTCTTTCTAACGTACTGCCGGCTTTTTGCAGATATTGAGCAAACCAAGCCTCTGCTTCCCATGGACGCAGCAGAGCGCAAGCAGCTTCTACTCCGCCAGCTTGCAGCAACGTTTTATAAAAGCGAGTCCTCTTATCCAGTTTGGTCGCTGTCAACAAAAGTCCGGCATATTCCGGCCAAGGCTCCACCATCTCTGCTGCAGCGGCAATTTCCTCGCTCCCCGCCTCACCCAACAACGGACAGCCGTGCCACCAGAGCCACTTTTTTTCGCCCCAAAAAGGAACCTCCTGCAACCAAAAACCAAACTCCTCTAAATCCCATTTACCGGATACTTTCAGCATGTGCCCTGCTGCCGCTTGTTCCTCTGAAACTAGCAATCCTGCCAGCTGTTGCCCGCTTCTGCGCACTTCCGCCGCATCTTCGCCATGGAGCACATAAATGGAATGCATCTTTCCTTGGCGAGCATCCCTCACTAATTCTTCACATGTCATAGTTACGCCCCGTTTCCCGTTCAGAGTATATACCGCTGATTTAGTGTACCCCAAAGCCCGGTGTTGTGGCAAGGCGCAAAACATGTCCATCTGTAAAAAGCCGCACCGTACCGTCTCGATCTGTCCGCCATAAACGAGCTCCGTTTTGCGCTAATTCTTGCAGCGTCTCTGCATGAGGATGGCCGAAGGAATTATTACGCCCCACTGAAATCAAGGCTATTTGCGGCGCCAGTTTTGCCAACGCTTCCGCCTCCCAAGCAAATCGAGATCCATGATGCGGCATTTTCAACACGTCACAGTGCAAATTCCGCGGCAGCCACGAATTCTCTAATTTTGCATCGCCAGTCAGCAAAAAGCTTTTTTCACCATAAGCCAGCCACACAATCAGCGATTCGTCATTTTCTCCTTTCACGAGACCTCCCGGAGACCGCAACGCGTAAAATGACACGCCGTCATCTTCCCACGATACCCCTTCCCCAGGCGGAATGCGACATATGGAAATCCCATCCGGCAAGGCAAGCTGTAAGGCGCTTTGCCCTGGTTTTTCCATAGTCGGAGTCATTAGATAACGACAGGGAAAACTAACTAAGACCGTCTGGGCTCCTCCCATGTGGTCTGCATGCCCATGGGTCAATATCATGCCTTGCAATGTCGAGACGCCCAGGCGTCTCAAATGGGGAACAACTACCTTGCCGCCGGCATCTCCTTGCTTCCATACGCCGCCGGCGTCCACCACCCAAGCATGACGGTGCGGCGTTAACACTACCAAGGCATCGCCCTCTCCCACATCCAACATATGCACTTCCAGTTCCGGCGGCAGCCATAACCACGGGCCCAACCAAAGCGCGCAGACCACAAGCCATACTCCTCCTTGCTGCAGTGCCGGCAGAGTCCGCCTCCAAAAAATTGCCAAAGCCGCAAAATAAGCCAAAACCGCCAATACTCCCGGCGGCGGCACATAGGACAGCGCGCCTGGAGCCTTAGCACACAAGGCGGCAAGAAGATTCCCTAAATATACAAGTCCTTGACACAACCACCATACCGGCGTCAGCCAAAAATCACCGAAAATAAAACCTGCCGCCAAGGAGCCTAAACCTAATATCATGGCACTTTCCAATAGCGGAAGAACCACTAAATTCGCCAAGAAAGAAACAAGCGAAAATTGTTGAAAATAAAAGGCCAAAAAAGGCAGTGACGCCATTTGCGCTCCCCAGGTAATTGCCAACGGCGCCCCAATCCCAGCAGGCACTCGCCATGTCCGAAGACGCTCCAGCGCTTGCGGCGCCAATAAAATCAAGCCTGCCGTCGCAAAAAAAGAAAGCTGAAAACCAATATCCCAGAGCCATAAGGGCTGGAACAAAAGCAGCCCCCAAGCACAAAGAGCCAAAGAATAAACGGCTTCTTTTTCTCGCCTCCAAGCCAAAGCGCCCAAAGCCACCAGGCCCATGCAAACCGATCTGGCTACCGGCGCGCACCAACCGGCAATGCATGCATACAACACAATGCCTGCGCCAACAAAAAGTACCTTGCTTTTCTTCCCCATGCTCATCCAAGAACCCAGCCAAAGAAGTATCGCTCCAAGCAAAGACACATGGGAGCCTGAAACCGATAAAATATGCACAATACCCGTATCACGAAAATTTTGAGCTGTTTCCGGCGCAATGCCTGCATAACCGCCAAAAAGCATCCCGTTTAAAACGCCTGCTGTCTCCGGCGATAACCTCTCGGTAATGCGCGCCGTCAAAATCTCCCGCCACTGGGAAAATCGCCATTGCCCCCATTCATACGCGTCTGGATGACGCAGCACCCGAACCATTCCTGTTGTAGCCTTCAAGGTCCCTGCAATCTCCTGGACCGCCAGCATTCGTTCACGCTGAACTTGCCCCGCATCGCGAAAAGCGTTATTGGAACTTAATTTGCCTTCAGCTCTTAAAACATCGCCTACGCCAGCATGACCTGCAGGATACTTCAGCCAGACCGTCTGAACACAGGAAGTCAACGTTCCACCCGGATCGCCGACGGCGTAACACACAAGTCGTCCTCGCGCCCAACCAGGCTCCTCCTCACCAACGGTCTGCTCCGCTAAGACGCCTTCTACTAACACAGGTTTTCCTTGCCACCGTGCAATTCCTTGCCTCCACTGTTCCAAAACCTGTTCTTCCCGCAAGACGCCGGCTGCGGCTGCAGCTACTAACAGACAAGCTAACGCCGCTCTTTTAAAACGCTGTGCCAGCACAAAGGCGCATAACACAGCGGCTGCAAAGGCAAGTTGAAACAAAACCACGGGCAGGTCCGCCTCTCTATTGCCGTAAAAATAGATACTTCCTGCGGTTACCGCCAACAACAGCCACAGGAATGACAGAGTCACAACGCCAGCCTGCCTTGCAGCCGTTCTAAAAGCGTTTCGTTCATACCGGGAATTTGCAAAAGCTCCTGCATAGAATGAAAAGCCCCGTGTTCCGTACGATATTGCACAATACGCCGCGCTAAGACCGGGCTAATTCCCGGCAGACGATCCAATTCCGCCTGGCTCGCATCATTCAAATATAAAACCGGATCTCCCGCGCCAGCTACAGCACGGCTGCTTTGATTTTTAGCCGTCAGAACCTTACGATTTGGTACCTTTATTTGCATACCATCCTTGCACTTTTGCGCCAAATTCACTTTTTGCAAATCCGCACTCTCATCAACTCCGCCAGCCAAAGCCAACACATCCGCTACGCGCATCCCCTGCTCTACTTGGTAAAGTCCCGGAACCGCTACCGCTCCACTGACATAGACCTTGGCCAACGCTTTCCCTTGAACCGGCTCCGATTCCAAAGTCACAACCGCCGCTTCCGGTGTTGCAGGTTCCTTGCCGCTTAAAGCTTGTATTGCATAACCGCCGCACACCACTAAAATCAATAATACTGCCAGAACATACACGCGCACTGCCGGCACGACTGCCATCTCCCTTTCGCTGAATTCTATATTCATTAGTGCTTCGACAGAGCTATATACATCCCTGCTTTGATAAAAAAAACGAACTGCATCGCCAAAAGCAATGCAGCCCGCCCATAAACCTTTTATTTTCCCGTATAATTCCCTTCGCGCATACAAAACACCTGGTTTTGATTATTGCGGTGAAAATTAATGCATTCACAGCATTTTCCATGGCGTTCACAATTTGTCTTCGGGCAGATACAGTTAGTTTCGTTACAGTTTGCCATACTCACAGCTCCTTTTTTTCGAAAAGACACTGTTTCAACCAGCATCTTTTTCCCATCTGTATTTTATTATACTGACTCTTACCACATCTGACCACTGCAAAAAAAGTCCCTTGACGCTCCACGTGGAAGACGCAAGGGACTTTTCTATTATTTTACAACAATATTCACTAATTTTTGCGGTACGCAAATCACTTTTACGACTTTTTTATCACCAATCGCCTGCTGCACCCGTTCTTGGCCCATAGCCAGCGATTCCAACTCCGCAGCATTCAAACCAACAGGAACAACAATCTTATCTCGCACCTTGCCGTTGATCTGCAGAACTAATTCCACTTCCTCTACCTGCAAAGCCGCCTCATCATAAACCGGCCAGCTTTGCTTGTGAACACTGCCATTTCCGCCGGTAAGCTGCCAAAGCTCCTCCGCCATATGCGGAGCGAAGGGGGCGATTAAACGAAGTGAAGACGAAACCAGTTCCTGCGCCAAACCGGGAACCTGGGCTTTGCTTTCCTCTTTCAAAGCATACATGGCATTAACCAATTCCATAATGGAACTGATTGCTGTATTGAAGTTAAAGCGCTGCTCGACGTCCTCTGTCACCTTCTTAATAGTAGCATGAAGCGCCCGACGTAATTCCTTCGCTTCTTTTGCCAGCTGTTCCGGGGCGTACTCGCCGCTTTCCGCCGCAGGCATAAACTGCGCATAATGCAGCATGATTCGCCAGAAGCGTCCCAAGAAACGGAAAGCTCCTTCTACGCCTTGGTCGCTCCACTCCAGATCCCGTTCCGGCGGCGCTGCAAAAAGGATGAATAACCGAGCTGTATCGGCGCCGTACTTTTCAACAATCTCCCCTGGCGCCACAACATTTCCTTTGGATTTCGACATTTTCGAACCGTCTTTAAGCACCATGCCCTGAGTAAGCAGATTCTTAAAAGGCTCATTAGCGTTAATCAAGCCAGCATCTTTCAATACCTTAGTAAAGAAGCGCGAATACAACAAATGTAAAATAGCATGTTCAATACCGCCAATATATTGGTCCACCGGCATCCAGTAATCGCCTTTCCCCATATCGAAAGGCGCCTGGGTATTGCGCGGATCCGTATAGCGCAAATAATACCAAGAAGAGCAAATAAAGGTATCCATTGTATCGGTTTCACGCCGCGCGTCAGCTCCGCACTTCGGACATTTACATTTCACAAACTCTTCCGCATCCGCTAAGGGAGAGACTACGCCAGCATCAAAGCGCACGTTTTCCGGCAGCAAAACAGGCAAATCTTCCTGCGGCACCGGCACAACGCCGCATTCAGGACAGTAAATTACCGGGATGGGTGCGCCCCAGTATCGTTGACGAGATACCAGCCAATCGCGCAAACGATAATTGACCCGCCGTGTTCCTAATCCTTGATCTTCCAACCACGAAGCAATAGCGCTTTTTGCAGCTTCATTGCCCAAACCGCTAAACCGTCCGGAATCAACCAGCACGCCGACTCCGTCATAAGCGCCTTCCATAGCAGCTACATCCAGAATTTGTCCTTCCGGCTGCACAACTACTTTTTTCGGCAAACCGTACTTGCCGGCAAAGACCCAGTCGCGTTCATCATGAGCCGGCACGCCCATGACAGCGCCTGTGCCATACTCGTATAGAACATAGTTAGCTACCCATACGGGAATTGGCTCGCCGGTAAAGGGATGAACCGCATAGACGCCCGTAAAAATGCCTTCTTTTTCTGTTTCCGTAGAAGTACGGCTGATTTCATTCATTGAGCGCACTTTTTCCACAAAAGCGCGTACGGCAGCCTCTTCCGGGCGGCCGGCGATCATTTTTTCCACTAACGGATGCTCCGGCGCCAATACAACATAACTAACGCCAAATACGGTATCCTGCCGCGTGGTATAAACAGGAATTTTCTCGCTTAGTTCCGGTAAATCAAAGGAAAACTCGGCGCCCTCACTGCGGCCAATCCAGTTTTCCTGCATCGTTTTTACCCGTTCCGGCCAGCCTTTTAGTTCGTCCAAATCTTCTAAGAGACGATCCGCATAATCGGTAATCCGGAAGAACCATTGTTCCAGGTCTTTTTTGACAACTGCAGAATCGCAGCGCCAGCAGTGACCGTCAATAACCTGTTCATTCGCCAGTACCGTATTGCATTCGTCGCACCAATTAACGGAAGCCTTCTTTTTATATGCTAAGCCGCGCTCTAAGAAGAGCAAAAACAGCCATTGCGTCCAACGATAGTATTCCGGATGGCAAGTAGCCACCTCGCGGCTCCAATCGTAAGACAAGCCCAGCTCCTGCTGCTGCCGCCGCATGTTGTCAATATTAGACCAAGTCCAATTTGCCGGATGAATACCGTTTTTTATGGCGGCATTTTCCGCAGGCATGCCAAAGGCATCCCATCCCATAGGATGCAGCACATTATAGCCTTGCATCATTTTAAAACGGGCGATAACGTCGCCAATCGAATAATTGCGCACATGCCCCATATGTAGATTTCCGGAAGGATAAGGAAACATCTCCAGAACATAATATTCCGGTTTCTGCCGGTTCAAACTTGTCTGATAAAGACTTTCCTCGTGCCACTTTTCCTGCCATTTCCGTTCAATTTCGAAAGGAACATACTTATTATCAATCATCGTCTTTGCTTCCTTCCTTCTAAAAAAAATAAAACGCCCCTTGGCATTGTGCCAGGGACGAGCGCACCCGCGATACCACCCTGCTTGATGCCTAAACAAACGCAGACATCCTCTCCAACCAATAACGCCGGCGACGCGACAACGCCTACTGTTCCTTCAGCGTCGCTCCTCTGCAAAGAGTTCTGTAAGTCCATGGCATTGGCTCACAGCAACCGCCAACTCTCTGAAGCCCATTCTTACATACTAGCTTGCATCTTTGGATTTTTATATAAGAACCCAATATGAGATATATTATAACTAAATCTACTAATAGAGTCAATTGCCGCTTATATCACGAATGGGTTTTCCAAAGCGTCCCAAAAGGATAAAAACAAGCAGCGCCAGTATGGCCATAGCTCCCCCTGTCAACTGCGCTGATTTAAGTCCCCAAAGCAGCGTCCCGTAATCGCCTCGCAAAAATTCCAGACAAAAACGCGCCGTCGAATACAAAAATACATAGCCTGCAAAGACTTGACCTTTGCGATGATTTGTCGTCCGCAACAACAGCAGTAGTGCGAAAATAACCAGGTCGAGCTGCCCCTCCCAAATCTCCGCTGGCCAGAGAGGCTGCATGCCGTAAGTATGCTGCGCTAAAGACCCAGCGGGATAAATAATGCCAAAAGCTTCACCTGTGGGATGTCCAAAAGCGTCGCCATTAAGCAAGTTAGCAGCCCGCCCCAACGCCTGGCCGAAAATTACAGCAGGCGCGGCTACAATATCCGCAAAAGCCCAAGTATCAATGCCGTGTCGTTTTGTGTACCAATAACCAGCCAAAGCGCCAACTACCACCCCGCCCTGAATGGCCATGCCACCTTGCCAAACAAAAGGAATTTCTAATAGGTGATGCTGGTAATAGCTCCAGTCAAAAAAGAACACATCCCAAAGGCGTGCTCCTATTAACCCGGCAAAGCCGCAGCAAATACCAAAATCAGGCACATGCTGATGCCAGCGACCATCCTGCTTGGCTAAAAAGTAAGCCACCGAAGTTGCCAAAACAATACTCAACATCATCACCATGCCATAGGAACGCACAGGGAAATCACCAATAAAAAAAAGATATGGATGCATATAAAAACTCCTCATCTTATCGATTGCAAAGCAGACATTCCTATCGGCCTCGCCTCAATTGCTTTATATTATAGAAGATTCCCCCCACCCTGACAAGGGAATCGACGCTTTCCCTGCTGCCGCCTCTGTGCTATGCTAAAAGGAAGCATTATGGAACCCTTGCTTAAAGCAGCGGCTCTTTGCGAAAGGAGTTTTACGTCCATGAAAAAAATCAGCATTATCCTGGCAGATGATCACGCCGTATTGCGGTCCGGCCTGAAAGCCTTGCTTCATTGTTCGCCTCAATTTGAAGTTATTGGAGAAGCGGGCGACGGTTTAGAAGCTTTGCATATGGTAGAACATCTTTCGCCGGACGTTCTTATTTTGGATTTGTCCATGCCGGGCATGACCGGCGTCGATGTGCTCAAAGAAATTCGTTCGCGCAACCTCCCCTGCCGCGTACTGGTGCTTACCATGTATGACGATGAGGAATATATTAAGGAAGTTATGCGCGCCGGCGCTGACGGTTATGTCCTGAAAAAATCTGCGGATACGGAATTGATTGAAGGTATTATTAAGATTCACGAAGGAAAAAAACATTTAAATGAAACCATTTCTCAAACTTTGATCGAAAGTCTGCTCCGCACCTCTGTTAATGAGCCGGACAATCAAAATCCTTATGTTTTGCTCAGCGTTCGCGAACGGGAAGTACTCCGTTTTTTAGCCCAAGGTCATACAAACAGCGAAATTGCGGAAATGCTTTCTATCAGCGCTAAAACCGTAGACACCTACCGCTCTCGCATTATGAACAAGCTAAATGTGAGTAAAAAATCAGAACTTGTAAACTATGCCATTCGTTATAAGCTCATCAATACGTAACATTGTAATACTTTACCCCACAGCCGTATAACAGTATATCTTACCAAAGGTTACCTTTTATACCCCCTGTACAAGGGTGAACGTTCGAACTATAATTGTGATAGATTCGATTATTTATATTATTTTATTATTTCTATTGTCAAAATTTATAAGTAGAGGGGTAGAAAAGGTATGCAACAAACCCAAATCCAAGAGCTCAAAAAGATTGTCGGTGCCGACCATGTTCTGACCAGTCCTGAAGATTTGTACACCTATTCTTATGATGCCACACCCGGCCATGCACATATGCCGGACGCTGTTGTCATCCCGGGAAATGCTGAAGAAGTTTCCCAGATCCTCAAGGTAGCCAATGCCAACAAAATCCCGGTTTACACCCGCGGCTCCGGCACCAACCTGAGCGCTGGCACCTGTCCTACCAAAGGCGGCATCGTATTACTGATGACCCGTTTTGACAAAATCATTGAAATTGATTTGGAAAACCTTGTTGCCGTGGCTGAGCCCGGCGTAATCGTTGCCACTTTAAATGCAGAGGTTGCTAAAAGCGGCCTAATTTATCCTCCGGATCCGGGCACAGTTGCTACGGCTACTCTTGGAGGCACCGCTGCTGAAAATGCAGGCGGCCTGCGCGGTTTGAAATACGGCGTATCCAAGCATTATATCATGGGTATGGAAGTAGTTTTGCCCAGCGGCGAAATCATCAATTGCGGCGGTAAAAACGTGAAAGATGTCTCCGGCTATGACCTCACCAAGCTCATGGTTGGTTCCGAAGGCACCCTAGGCGTTATCACCAAGCTGATTTTGAAATTAGTTCCTGCTCCGGAAGCGCAGAAAAGCATGATGGCCATTTTCCATGATTTGGATAAAGCTGGCCAAGCTATTTCCGCCATTGTAGCTGCTAAAATCATTCCTGCTACGCTGGAAATCATGGATAATGCTACGATCCGCACTGTAGAAGACTACGCTAAATGCGGCCTTCCTTTGGATGCCGAAGCCGTTGTTTTGATCGAAGTGGACGGTCTTCCTGAAGTTGTTGAAAAAGAAGCTGCAAAAGTAGTAGAAATCCTCAACAAATATGACGGCCAAGCTCAATTGGCTAAAGACGCTCAAGACCGCGATAATCTCTGGGCTGCTCGTCGTGCCGCCCTGCCGGCGCTGGCTAAACTGCGTCCTACCACATTTGTAGAAGATGCTACAGTTCCCCGTAATCAGGTTGCAGCTATGATTCGCCTTGTTAATGAAGCAGCTGCGAAATACAATGTCACCATCGGCACCTTCGGGCATGCCGGCGACGGAAATATGCACCCCACCATCGTTTGCGACTTGCGTGACGAAGAAGAAATGGGCCGCGTATATAAAGCCATGGATGATATTTTCCTTGGAGCTTTGAAGTTAGGCGGCACTTTGTCCGGCGAACATGGCATCGGTTTGGGCAAACTTCGCTATATGGAAGATCAACATGGTCCTGCCGCCATGAATGCTATGCGTTCCATTAAGCGCGCCCTTGACCCCAATCTGATCCTCAATCCTGGCAAACTAGTAGGAGAGTGTTAAGCCATGAGCAACCAAATCACAGGAGCGGATTTACACGCTCAAGATACATCTCTTTTAAAGGATATTGAAGACGCCCTTTCTAATTGTATGAAATGCGGAAACTGCATGGCAGTTTGCCCTCTTTACAAAGAAATCGGCAAAGAAAGCGCTGTTGCTCGCGGCAAGCTGGCGCTAATGGAAGGGGTTTTAAAAGGCCAGCTTCCGTATAGTGAAGAATTCGAAAAGATCATGCTTACCTGTTTGTCTTGTAAAGCCTGCGCCACCAAGTGCCCTTGCGGCGTTCCTGCGGATGAGCTTATCATTCGCGGACGTCGAGCTGCTGCTAAAGCGCGCGGCTTGAGTCCTATCAAAAAGAATGTCTTTAATTTACTCAAGCATCGTCAGCTTTTTGACTTTGCATTACGCATGGCTGGTCTTTTCGGACCTTTGAGCTTCAAAAAGCTGCCTCGTCCAATGGCTGCTGTCGCCCGCTTCCCCATGCCCGGCATGGATGCACGGCGTATTACGGCGCCCTTTGCTGCAACGCCGTTCCGCAGCCAAGTTCCGGAGCGCATCACTGTAGCTAACCCCAAGAAAAAAGTCGGCTTTTTTACAGGCTGCACCATTAACTATATCTACACAGATATGGGACAATCCGTAGTCAATGTCCTTAAAGCCAACGATGTTGAAATCGTCATTCCTAGTACTCAGCATTGCTGCGGCACGCCAGTCTATGTTTACGGCCAAACTGAGCGGACCCAGGCTTTTGCAAAACACAACATTGAAGTCTTTGAAGACGCTATCAAAAAATATAACTTAGATGCAATTGTTGCTTCTTGCGGTTCTTGCGCTGAGGCCTTGAAAATTGAATATCCCCATATTTTCCATGATGATCCGCAAATGAAAGCTCGCGCGGAAAAGCTGGCGAATATGACCTACGAAATCAGCGAGTTCCTGGTGGATGTTCTGCCCTTCCGCAAGGATACCCTTGGCCCGGTCAACGAAACCATTACGATGCATGATCCTTGCCATATGGCTCGCGGTCTGAAAGTCACTAAACAGCCTCGTGAAATTCTCAAGGCTATTCCTGGCTTGAAGTTCGTCGAAATGAGCGCTCCTGACCGTTGCTGCGGATCAGGCGGCTCCTTCAACTTGGCGCATTATGATCTTGCCCGCCAGGTTAACGACAAAAAGATTGCTGACATTGCCTCCACTAAAGCGGACAATGTTGCAACTAGCTGCCCTAGCTGCCGCATGTTCCTTACAGACGGCTTGGTTCAAAACAATCAGCCGCAAAACTGTTACCATGTGATTCAACTTTTGGATCGCTCGTATCAGGCTGGCGCTAAAAAAGCATAATGTTTCTAAAAAAGGTGAGATTCGCGCTTGCGAATCTCACCTTTTTTTATCTCTATACTACTGAAAATTTTACTCCCCATGCCCTTCTCCTAACGTAGACTGCGCACCGCATCTACTCACCTTTTTTCTTTGCTGCGTTCTATAACTCTTCCGTTTTTTTACGCTTACGCAAAGGAATCTCCACGATCAAGGTCGTGCCGTCTCCGGGAGAAGACTTAATTTCCAGGGTTCCATCCAATAAAGCCGTTCTCTCGCGCATACCGTAAATGCCAAGGGCTGTATATCCCTGATGCCCCTGATAACGCCCTTCGGCAAAGCCAACGCCATTATCGGCCACAACTAAAATGATTTTCCCCCGTTGTTTAGCCAGAGTTACATCAATTTGTTCCGCTTGTGCATGCCGAGCTGCATTGGTCAAAGCCTCCTGTAAGATTCGGTATATAGTTGTTTCCAGTTCACTAGGAAAGCGTTCCCGATGCATATTGCTTACATGCAAGTGTACCAGTATCCCGTATTGCTTCATATACCCTTCGATATATTTTTGCACGGCTGCTAAAAGACCTAAGTCATCCAAGAGGATCGGTCTTAATTCTACCGCAAGATGATGCACCGCTTCCAACGTTTGCACCGCCAAATCACGCATCTGCAGCAAGCTGCTTTCTTCTTCTTGGCCCTTAGCTCCGGCAGCCAAGACACGCAAGCCCACAATAATCGAAGTCAACGCTTGGCTTGTTTCGTCATGAAGCTCCCTTGAAATACGCCTGCGTTCTTCTTCCTGGGCCTGAATGATCCGGTTCATTAGACTGGACTGCAGCTCTTTCTTTTCATTTAGAGCCTGCACCAGCTCTTCTTGACGTGCATTGGCCTGCAAAGCCGCCTCTACAAAACGAGCGGCCAATCTGGCATATGGCGCCGAAGTATCCGGTTCGCCACTAACGCCAATTACACCGACACAATGATTTTCAAAAAGAATAGGTACATTCCAGCCTTTACGCACGCCCTTCCATTGACGCTCATCTTCTTCGCTGACAGCGCATTCCCGAATAACGCCTGTCTGCAGCATATTGGCGGCAATTTCATGAACTTGGGTAATCCGTTCCTTACTAAAGGAAGCAATAATTACACCATGTTCATCAGTAATATTTACATTCTTATTCAATTCAGCGGCTACAATATCTACCAATGTTTGAGCAAATCTCGCATCTAGCTGTCGCTTCAAGCTTTTTGCCATTTCCTGCACCTCATTCAGCGATTCCTATTCTTTCTTATTATAACAAAAAAGAGCTTCCCCTGCGGGGAAGCTCTTTTTTATATCAATTAGATCAGCACTTTACCAGGGTTCATGATGCCATTAGGGTCAAATGCTTTTTTCACCATAGTAAACACCGTTTTCTGTTCCGGTGTCATATGACGATCCATAGCTTCCGCCCGTTTAGCGCCGATACCATGTTCGCCGGACAGGTTACCGCCCAACGAGTAGGTCAGTTCATAAATTTCAGGCAAAACTGCATCTTTCAGTTCATGCCAGGTATGCTCGTCCCGATCTTCACGCAGGATCGTGCAGTGGATGTTGCCGTCGCCGGCATGACCAGCGGACGGGATACGGCAGCTATGCTTAGCAGCAATTTTAGCAATGCCTTCCAACGCTTTCGGAATTTCCGAAACCGGCACAACAATGTCTTCCATGCAATACACAGGGCTCAGCATACGCAGAGCTTCTGCATAGCACTTACGAGCTTTCCAGATACGCTCATGGCTGGAAAGGTTGTCGGAAACAAACACTTCCAATGCGCCATTTTCCATGCACATTTTGCCTGCAGCTTCATAGTCAGCCTGTACTTGCTCTTCCGTAGAACCGTCAACTTCAATGATAACATAAGCGCCAGCATCGCTATGAGGCAATTTCTTGTTAAGATACATTTCTGCAGCTTTGATGGAGTCGCTATCCATGAACTCCAAGCAAGTCGGCACTACGCCAGCAGTCATGATTTTAGGCACCACATTGATAGCGTCCTGCATTTTTTCAAAAGGAACCAGCAAGTCAGCTACGTATTTCGGCAACGGAATGAGCTTCAGCCAAATTTTGGTCACAATGCCCAATGTGCCTTCGGAACCGACCATGAGATGTACTACGTCATAGCCAGTTACGTCTTTTACGTTTTTGCCGCCCAAGGTAACAATGTCGCCGGCAGGAGTTACGACTTCCAGACCGTATACGTGACGGCTGGTAGTACCATATTTTACAGCGCGGTTGCCGCCAGCATTAGTAGCAATGTTGCCGCCAATGAAAGAGGAGTCAGCCGAGCAAGGATCGCCAGCGTACAGTAAGCCTTGTTCTTTAGCTAATGCCTGTACTTCGCCGGTGGTTACGCCGGGTTCAAGAACCATGAACAGGTTCTGCGTATCAATTTCGTGAACTTTATTCATGCGCTCCGTAGAAAGAACTACGCCGCCGAAGAAAGGTACCGCGCCTGCAGCCAGACCGGAACCGCCGCCACGGGGAGTGATAGGAATCATGTTGACGTTAGCCCATTTACACAATTCCGAGATTTCTTGAGCGGAACCCGCTTTAACTACTACTTCCGGCATATGCTCCCACTGCTTGTCGGACACTTCGTCGCGGGAGTACATATCCATCTTCTCTTCGTCGAACAATACGTTGGCGTCGCCGAAGATGGCCTTCAATTCATCGATATGTTTCTGGGTTACTTTGTTGAATTGCATCGCCTGGATCCTCCTTACGCTTTTGCCTTGAGTTGTTTCACCGCTTCAATGAGCATAGGACCGACTTCAAGTACATCGCCAACAATACCGAAGTCGGCGACCTTGAAGATCTGCGCTTCGGGATCCTTGTTGATAGCCACAATCACGTCGGCAGTTTGCATACCAGCCAAATGGGCGATTTTACCGGAAATACCCATAGCGATATACAGAACCGGCGCAACCGTTTTGCCGGACAAGCCAATCTGGTGAGAATAGGTAGTCCAGCCCAGCTCTACCGCATCGCGGGTAGCGCCTACGCCGGCATTCAGAAGTTCCGCCAGCGTTTCAATGATTTTCCAACCCTCGAGGTTCTTCATGCCTTTACCGCCAGCGATGACGATTTCAGCATCTTCCACGCCTACAGCCTGGGTTGTATCGGTAATGAATTCAAGGAATTTTTCAGGTGTTACAAAGGTAGCGCCTTCAAATTTCTTTTCAATCACTTCGCCTTTGCGGGAAGCATCAGCAGCTAACGGCTTGCAGGAACGCGGACGAACCGTAGCCATTTGCGGACGATGATCCGGAGTCTTGATGGTAGCCATGATATTGCCGCCGATAGCCGGACGAGTTTGCAGCAGCAATTTGGTATCATGATCGATGGTCAAGGATGTGCAGTCTGCAGTCAGACCGGTATGCAGTTTAGCAGCAACCAACGGCATTACGGTACGGCCCGTAGTAGTAGCAGCAGCAATGATGATCTCCGGACGCTCTTCTTCAACCAATTTGCAAATAGCGTTCGTATAAGGGCGCGGCAAGAAATGCGCCAAAGAAGCATCTTTGATGAAAACGACACGGTCAGCCCCTTGCGTAATGGCTTGTTCCGGGTTTTCAACAGTTTCTCCCAACAATACACAAGTCAACTTGGCATTTAGATCATCAGCCAAGCTGCGGCCGCGAGCAATCAACTCATACGTTACAGGCAAAATCTGGCCGTTACGTTGCTCGCCCAGAATATAAACACCCTTAAAGGATGCCATGAAATTTTCGCGATCTACACCAGCGTTCAGATAAGTAGACACGTCACGTTACCCCCTATTTCATTCCAAATTAACCCAGTACTTCTTTTTTGACCAGGAATTCGACAAGCTCTTCCACGGGTTTGGTCGTGCCATCGGCTTTACGCATAATGGTATCACGCGCCAATTTCGGACTAAATACTTTCACAACACGAGTCGGAGAACCACCTAAACCGACTTCGCATTTTTCAATGCCTAGACCAGCGGCGTCGTAAGCATCAACGGCTACGGTTTTCGCGTGCAATTTGCCGCTCAACGTAGGCATGCCTACTTCATTAATATCTTTGTTAACGCTGATCAACACCGGAGTGGGAACTTCCACCCGTTCGAAGCCACGTTCAACAGTACGTTTTACAATGACTTTGTCATCAAAAACATCAACGGCGGACACGTAGGTCTGCACAGGCATGTCAAGATACAGAGCAACCATAGCGGCAGTCTGGCCAGTTTCACCATCGGTAGCGCGCTCGCCGCAAATAACGATGTCAACTTCTCCAGCTTTGCGAACCGCTGCGGCCAAAGCTTTTGCCGTAGCAATCGTATCCGAACCGGCAAATTCGCGTCCGGACACCAAAATACCAGCATCAGCCCCTAAGGCAATAGCTTCTTTCAGAGCTTTTTCCGCAGTAGGCGGTCCCATGCTGACGGCGGTTACCCGAACATCATCACGAGAATTTTTGATCTTGATGGCCTCTGTCAACGCGTTTTCATCCAAAGGATTGATTACGACGTCTTTGCCACTGCGAATCATGACTCCCGTTTCAGGATCCATCTTGACATTTTCTGTCCCCGGCACTTGCTTCACAAACACAACAATATGCACAACGTGTACCTCCCAATCTTTTTTTCAAATGGGCCTTGCCGCCGGCACCGCTCACACAGTTCTGACGGACTTTTTCGACGCACTGCCTGAAAGTATGTTACAACTAGCACATTCCAAAAAAGAAAGGCTTTGCGGGTTCATCCGCAAAGCCTTGTTTGTAATGCAAAAGAAACAAAATCTCGCCGGCATCTGCTTGCAAACTGCCGTACTATATTTCTTAAGCCAAGCCAGTCTTCACTTTGTAACCCGTCGCGCTGTATACCATCATAACTTTTAAGCAGTGTTCCAGTCGATGGGTTTATTATAACTTATATTTTTTTTACATGTCAATAACATAAGGGCACCTTATAAAAGTTAATTCCGTAACTTATTTAATTACAGAATCTTCTTGTCAATAAGATCGATCAATTGCACAATTTCCGGCTTGGAAATTTGCCCGTCCGCGCCCAAGTTTTCGCCTTTGCGGCGCATTTCTTCATTAATTAAGGAAGAGAAGATGAATACAGGCAATCCTGCCAAACGGCTTTCCTCGCGAATGCGTTTCAGCAGATGATGCCCGTCCATTTTCGGCATTTCAATATCGGTGATTACAATATTTACGTAATTGTTCATATCTTCGCCAGATTTAGCAATAGCCTCCAAGCGTTCCCAAGCCTGCTGACCATTGTGGCAGACAATAACTTCTTCATAGCCAGCTTCATGAAGCGTACCTACTAGTAAGTCACGTAGCAAAGGAGAATCCTCAGCCACCAAAACGCGCTTGGTTTTGCGCAAAGCCGTCAACCGCTCGTTGGCCGTAGGAATGCTGGTCAATTTTTGATTGATTTCCGGATTAATTTCCGAAACGATTTTTTCAAAGTCCAGAAGCAGTACCATTTTTTCTGCCATCTTCACAATACCGACTACCATTTCCGAACTGCTGATAGCTGGCGGCTCTTCCATCGCGCTCCAAGAAATCCGATGAATTCGTGACACGCCATGAACCAAAAAGCCAACATAAAATTCGTTGAGTTCGCTAACAATAATATTAGTCGGTTCTTTATCGGTTCCCTGCCCTAGGCAGCGAGGAAGGTTAACCAAGGGCATTACTCTACCGCGCAAGGTAAACACGCCGTCCACATAGGGATGCACATTAGGCATTTTAGTGACAGGTACCAAATTGATAACTTCACGAACCTTCGCTACGTTAATGCCATAGGTTACTTCACCAACAACAAATTCTACAATTTCAAATTCATTCGTTCCCGACTCCAGGAGAATGCCTTTTTTATCAGTGCCTTGTTCCATTACGCACTACCTCCTACATGCTACTTTTATGTTTTTAACGTACGCCTTGCATACTAATCTTACTATTGTCCATTTCGCCTAAAAAAAAACAATTCCTGCCCCAAAGCAGTGAATTGTTTGAAATCAGGACTATATTTTTGTTAATTTTCTTTGTTTTCTTCTGTTTCTTCGCAAATCCAAGTCCAGCCCTCTTCTTGGCGAATCGTTCCTTGACGCAGCAGCCGGCCCAAAGCCCGTTTAAAAGCCGCCTTGCTCATGCCGAATTTGGTTTGAATTATTTCTGGACTTGTCGCATCTCCATAAGGCATTTTACCGCCCCGCTCTTGTAAAAATTGCAGGATTCGTTCCCCGTCTTCAACTAGGGCATCTTCCTTTTGCGGTCGCATGGATACGTTTATCCGTCCATCCGGCCGGATAAAGGCTACCCGAAACTCAATTTCCTGCCCCATACGCAAAGCTGCTCCAGCCATTTCACTGCGATGGAGAAAAGCAACATGCCGCCCTTCAGCAAACAAAAAGTAACCTTCGTCAGTTTCATTATAAACGGTTCCTTTAAGTTTATCTCCTACTTTGCCGGTAAAAGGCAGCGCTGCCCGCTGCAGGTCTTCTTCCACTTCCATCGTCACAGCCAAACGTCCTGTTTTATCTGTATAAAGCTTGACCCATACCTTTTCACCCTCGTAGACGCGTCCCCGCATGCGGCTGAAAGGCATAAACACCGCCCGTTCCGCCCCTAAGTCCACAAACGCTCCCTGTTTGCCTGTAAAGTGGATAACTTCCGCTCGAGCCACCTGGCCTTCCTTCATCTTGGGAAGCTTCATGCTGGCTGTTATACGGCCTCTAGCGTCATGATAAAGGAAGACATCGACTTCCTCGCCGATCTCAACCGGCCGACTCTGCTGCCCTTGGTGCAGCAGAACGTCATCGCTGGTCTGGCCGGTTCCTCCATCTAGAAATACGCCAAAGTCCGCTTTGCGAACCACCTTTAGCGTGGCTAAAGTCGCCGCCTGAAGGCGCGGCTTTTCATTTTCGTTCATCATTACTCCTTATAAGGCAGTGCTTCCGCATCGCCCCACAACTGTTCCAAGTTGTAAAAACGCCGATCTTCTTCGACAAAAACATGCAAAATACATTCGCTATAATCAAGCAGGATCCAGCGTCCTTCTCGGTATCCTTCCTTGTGTAGCGGTTCTACTCCCGCCTCAGACAGCTTTTCTTCTACATGATCGACAATGGCCCGCACCTGTGTTGTCGAGTTAGAGCTGCAAATAATAAAATAGTCAGTTACTAAAGAAACCTCTGCCATTTTCAAAATGACAATATCCATGGCTTTTTTTTCACTGGCCAGTCGGGCAATGACCTCCGGTGTCGCTCTTTTAATTACTTCGATCATTATTTTCCTCCTTCAATTGTTCCTGCTGTTTCCAGCAATTTTGTTTTTACCAGTTCATTAGTCGCATTTTCATCCGTTTTCCAATAGCTTACATTTTTTTCTGTTGCAAAACGACCTGGGAGCAAAACCGGTTTTACCCCGGTAGCGCGGTCAAAGTGCCGCAAGGCTGCCCCTAGACGGAACCAATCGCTCCCTTGTATATTGGTAAGAAAAGATTCTTTGACTACGGTCTGCAGCTCCGGCAGTCTGGCAAGGGTTTCCCATTGAAAGGTTTGATTCGCCAAGGCTCTTAAAAAACGCTGCTGCCGTTGCGCTCGTCCAATATCCCCCAGCTCATCGCTGCGAAAACGTACATACTGTCCAGATCTATCTCCATCCAAATGCTGATATCCTTTATTCAGATGAATTGCCAGCGCTGCATAAGGGTCCTCATAATCCATATCCTGCTCTACATATAAGTCAACCCCGCCCAGACTGTCCACACAGCGAATAAATCCCTGCCAGTGCAATGTAACATAATAATTCACAGGAATTTGTAGTAAATCTTCCACTGCTTTAACAGTCAGTTCCGGTCCTCCATACGCGTAGGCGTGCCCCAGCTTTTCAACGTCTTTGTGTCCCGGCAGCAATACCTGCGTATCCCTAGGCAAAGACACTAGCGTAACAATGCCCGTCTCTGGATCAATATTAGCCAAAATCATGGTATCAGAGCGTTTAGGCGCATCTGCAATACCATATTCGCCATCATCCACGCCCAGCAAGAGTACATTGAGCCGTGAAGTGGCCACCTGGGGCTTCGCATAGAGAGGTTTAACCGGAGCAGCTGCAACCGGTTCAGGAGCAGGCGGCGTCGCTTGTACCGGCTCCGCCACCGCTTGACTTGTCGTCACAGCCTGGCTCCAGAGCCATATTCCACCCTTCACCAAACCAACAAAAAACACTACTACTAGCAACAAAAACAGTACGACCCGCCCCCAACGCAACTTTCTTGGCTTAGCGCGTCGCAGCCGCTGCCGCTCGTTCAATGGCCGACTCACTGGTTTCTCCTCCATAGCAGTTCATTGCGCCCGGCAATTGTTTCCGGGTGAATCGCTTCTTCTCGTTTGATCATATACCGCAGTGTTTGATCATAGACTGACAGCATGGCGACATCTATATCCTGAAGCGCCAAAATTCGCAGTTCCTCCACGCCCTTGTAAGAGCGTCCTTCTTCCAAGGCGTCAGCCAAATAAAGAATCTTATCCAGCAAGGATAAGCCAGTTCCTCCAATAGTGTGCCGAGCAATAGCGCATAATACAAGTTCGTCAATAACGCCAAAGCGATTCTTTGCCACCCATGCCGCCAGCGGCGCATGCAGCAGTACCGGCGAGTGAAGCGCCGCCTCATCCATCACCAACCCAGCCGTTTTGGCTTCCGCCACCCACTGCTCGGGGGGCCATTCTCTAGCTACATCATGAAGCAACGCAGCTAAATAAGCCTGCTCTACATTTCCATCATGCCGCTGCGCTAATTCGATCGCTTTATTCATAACCCCTTGTGTATGACGCCAACGTTTCGGGCTTAATTCCTTTTGAACTTCCTGGAAAATGCTTTCAACATCCATTCGATCCCGTCTCCTCATCCGCCAGGCCCAGATACAAACCTTCTTTGAGAATATACTGCTCTACCATTTCTGGAACAATGTACTGGATAGATCGTCCCTGCTGCACTCGCAAACGAATATCAGTCGATGAAATCGCTAGTTCCGGCGTTGTCAGCCGATGAATGCGCCCTTCTCCCACAGTGCCAAAATACCGTTGGGTAGCTTCCATCGCATCTTCACATCCCGGTCGGCTGGCTCCAACAAAATGACATAACTCAAAAAGTTCTTCAATGCGCTCCCATGTCGGCAATTCGCGAATCGTATCGACGCCGGTAATAAAATATAGTTCTACCGGCTCGCCGATTTCTTTTCTCAACTGCCGCAAGGTATCGACCGTATAGGAAGGTCCGGGGCGATGAATTTCAATAGGAGATACAAAAAAGAAAGGGTTAGATGCCGTCGCCAGCACCGTCATCACGTACCGATGCAACGCCGAAGTAACGTTCTGCGCTTGTTTATGCGGCGGATGATTAGCCGGAACAAACAATACTTTTTCCAGGCCGAACTCCGTACGTACCGCTTCCGCAATGACTAAATGGCCAATATGAATCGGATCAAACGTCCCGCCCATAACGCCAATTTTCCGTACTTTTGTTGTCATCGAACTCTCCCTAATGCAAGGAACTACTTAAATGCCGCAATTCCTTAAAAATTATATTGCCATATCGATAAAAGAACCTAGCGAATCTGTCCATCCCCTGAAACAATATACTTAGTGCTCGTCAATTCCGCCAAGCCCATCGGGCCTCGGGCGTGCAGCTTCTGCGTACTAATGCCAATTTCAGCGCCGAAGCCAAATTCAAAGCCATCGCTAAAGCGTGTAGACGCATTGACATAAACAGCCGCTGCATCCACCTCATGCTGAAAACGGCGCGCCCGCGCATAGCTACGCGTTACAATGGCCTCGGAGTGCTTTGTACTGTAACGAGCAATGTGCTCCATCGCTGCATCCATATCTTCAACAACGCGGATCGACAAAATCAAGTCATGGTATTCTGTCGCCCAGTCCGCTTCAGTAACCGGCAAAACAGCTTGGTGATATTTTTGGGTTTCCGGGCAGCCGCGCAGCTCCACGCCAGCGGCGTGATACCGCTCCAGCATCTTCGGAAGAAAGGCTTTAGCCACGCAGTGATGCACCAGCAAGGTCTCCATAGCATTGCAAACTGAAGGCCGAGAAACCTTAGCATTAAAAGCAATTTCTTCCGCCATAGTTAAATCAGCGCCGTCGTCCACATAGGTATGGCATACGCCGGTACCGGTTTCAATAACCGGTACTGTGCTGTTTTCAACGACAGTACGGATCAAGCCAGCGCCGCCGCGAGGAATAATAACATCCAAATACCGGTTAAGCCGGAGCATGGCCTGCACCGCTTCCCGGTCTGTGGTTGTTACCATTTGAATCGCGCCAGACGGCAGTCCTGCCGCCTCGCCGGCTTCTACCAACACTTGAAGCATTGCCAAATTGGAGGAAATCGCTTCCGAGCCGCCACGCAGCAAAACGGCATTGCCTGACTTTAGGCAAAGTCCCGCCGCATCCACGGTGACGTTCGGCCGCGCTTCATAAATCATGCCAATAACCCCAAGCGGCACGCGCACTTTGCCAATCTCCAAACCATTGGGACGGCGCCACATGCCCAAAACCTCACCAATAGGATCCGGCAAAGAAGCAACCTGACGCAAGCCTTCCGCCATATCATCGATCCGCGAGGCATTCAGACGCAGTCTGTCTAATAAGGACGCACTAATGCCGCGTTGTTCCGCCCGAGTTACATCTTCCGCATTCGCTTGCAGGATCTCCATCTGCCTCGCCTGCAGCGCATCCGCCATTGCCAAGAGCGCTGCATTTTTTTCACCGCTTGCCATCACCGCTAAACGACGCGCCGCCTGTTTCGCAAGCCTTCCTTGCTTTTCCAGTTCCAATTTGAAATCCATGCTGCTTCCCCCTCACACCATGAGGACCAAATGGTCCCGATGAACCACTTCGTCCGTTGTTTTATACCCCAACACCGAAGAAATTTCATCCGTATGCTTGCCGCGAATGCGTTCAATTTCACCGGAGCTGTAATTACTCAGTCCCCGTGCCAATTCCCTGCCGTTAGTGTCTAAAATCCGAATGGTTTTTCCCTGTTCAAAATCCCCTTGAACCTTGACAATTCCTGCGGCTAACAAACTAGACCCTGTTTTGACAATAGCCTTGGCGCAACCGCTGTCAACCTGAACATCTCCGGCAATGCGAGCCCCAAAGGCCAGCCAGGATTTGCGAACTTGCAAGCGATTATGCTTAGAAGGAAATAATGTGCCAACGTCCTGTCCGGTCAAAATCTCCCTCACAACTCCATCCTGCGTTCCCGAGGCGATCACTAGGGCAATGCCCGCATTGACCGCAATCTTGGCGGCTTGAATCTTCGTATACATGCCGCCAGTACCGCGCATCGTTCCCGGACCGCCCGCAAGCTCGTCAATTTCAGGAGTTATCTCGGCAATCTCAGAAAGTAGTTTTGCTTCTGGATTGGTTTGCGGATTAGCGGTATATACGCCGTCTACATCCGATAATATAATAATCAAGTCCGCATCGACAATGGTTCCCACCATGGCCGACAGCGTGTCGTTATCGCCTATTTTCAGTTCATCTACCGCTACCGCGTCATTCTCGTTGATAATAGGAATGACTCCCATCGCCAAAAGCTGCAATAACGTGTTGCGAGAATTCACATAGCGACTGCGTTTCACAGAGTCTTCCCTGGTCAAAAGCACCTGGCCTACGGTCTGTCCGTACTCCGCAAATATTTTTTCATATACATGCAGCAACACGCCTTGCCCTACAGCCGCTGCCGCTTGCTTTTCCGGAATGGTCTTCGGTTTTTCCGTCAAGCCCAATCGCTCCATACCCGCCCCAACGGCGCCGGAGCTAACCAAGACTATTTCCTTGCCTTGGTTTACCAAGTCAGATAGCTCCCGGACCAGACGTTCAATGCGAAAAAAATTCAATTTTCCAGTTTCATGCGTTAAGGTGCTTGTCCCAACCTTAACTACAATACGCTGCGCCTCTCCGATGTTCGCTCGATTCAACATAGCCAATCCCCCGCTTTACGATGAAATAAAATGCGTTTGGGACCCTCTTATGGCAGTTCAATTTTTGGTTTTTCCGGATTTGGCGCATATAAAAGACCATTGCGGCCAATAACTTGCACCAAGTCAGCTCCCGTCAGGCGCTCCAGCTCTTCCAGAGCCTCTTTAGGCTCCACCGGGCTATTCTTCAATACCCGTACCTTAATCAATTCCCGCTTCAAAATAGCTTCCTTAGCAGTGATAACCACGGTTTCTACAATACCGCCTTTACCAATCTGCACCACTGGATCCAATGCACTTCCTAATGCGCGCAAATGACGTTTTTGCTTGCCACTTAGCTCCATATTTAAATCCTCCTAGCTTCCTTTTTACACTTATCCGTGTTGTCTGTATTCAAATTCCATGTCGCGAATACGCACCGTATCGCCTTCTTGAATGCCTTTTTCTTTTAACGCTTCTTCAATCTCTAAATTGCGCCAAATGCGCTGAAAGCGACGCAAACCATCTTCATTGTCAAAGTTAGTCATCGCAACCAATCGTTCAATATCCTTGCCGCTAACGACAAAGGCGCCGTCATCATCCCTGCTAACGGTAAAGAGGATTTCCTCTTTCGCTTCGTATACCTTAATTTCATCAACAACTTCCGGCTCTTCCCGATATTCTTTCAATAACTGCCAAGCCCGTTGCATCACTTGCTGCAAGCCTTCGCCCGTCGCCGCAGATACCGGATAGATTTCATAGCCTTCTTTGGCAAAATGCGCCTGCAAGCGCAAATAATTCTCCTGCGCTTCGGGCAAATCTAATTTATTGGCTACAATAATCTGCTGCCGTTTAGCTAATTTATCACTATACAGGGCCAATTCTTTATTGATGGCGTAAAAATCCTCCAAAGGATCTCTGCCTTCAAGGCCGGAAGCGTCCAGTACATGAATCATAATTTTAGTACGCTCCACATGGCGCAGAAAATCATGTCCTAAACCAGCTCCAGAATGCGCGCCTTCAATCAAACCGGGAATATCAGCCAATACAAAGCTGCATCCGTCATCCAGACGCACAACGCCTAAAACTGGAGTCAGCGTCGTGAAATGATACGAGGCAATTTCCGGCTTTGCTGCGGAAACCTTGGAAATAATGCTGGACTTGCCCACGCTGGGATACCCGACAAGACCCACATCAGCCAATAGTTTCAGCTCTAAAAACAGCTGCCGCTCTGCTCCGGGTTCTCCTTTTTCCGCGAACTGCGGCGCCCGCTGCATACTGTTGACAAAACGAGCGTTGCCACGCCCGCCTCGTCCGCCTTTTGCTACCACAGCCTGCTGACCGACTTCTGTCAAATCCGCCAGCACTTCGCCGCTTTCTGCATCCTTAACCAGCGTACCTGGCGGCACGGGTACAAATAAATGCTCCCCTGCCTTGCCATGCATGTTTTTACTTTGACCATGCACACCGGTAGGAGCGACAAATTTCCGTTTATATCGAAAATCAATTAATGTATTGTAATTATTATCAACGATCAAAATAACATCGCCGCCGCGCCCTCCGTCGCCGCCGCTCGGACCGCCTTTGGGCACAAATTTTTCACGTCGAAAACTGGACATGCCGTTTCCGCCGTCACCTGCTTTTACTTGTATTTTCGCACGATCAATAAACATAAAAAGGTGCTTCCTTTCTTCCGCGATCCATAGAGATTCATTTAATTATACCTGTTTTGCTGCGTCTTGCCTAGGGAGCCACCGATGCAGCCAACGCTCCCGTACATGTCAATAAATCAGTAGTTCCCTAAGCAAGGCGCTACTCAAGAAAAAAAGACCTGCGGTTAGGTTCCGCAGGTCTTTGGTGTGTATTCGCTTAGATTGCAGCTTCTTCCGCGGGGTAGACGCTGATCTGACGCTTATAGCGGCCTTTGCGTTCAAAAGAAACGCGGCCAGGCGTCAGGGCGAACAGCGTATCATCCTTACCAATGCCTACATTGGCTCCAGGATGAAAATGCGTTCCACGCTGACGAACAAGAATGCTGCCTGCGGTAACTACTTCACCAGCTTGACGTTTAACGCCAAGGCGTTTCGCTTCGCTATCACGGCCGTTACGAGTGCTGCCGACGCCTTTTTTATGGGCGAATAGCTGAAGATCAAATTGGAACATGCCATTTCACCTCCTGTTTTCCCGGATCTTAAGATACCGGGGATACAATCGTTCGATTTCCCTCAGTCCCAGAAGCATAGTCTCTAAAATCGCACTGCTCTGTTCAGTTGGCGCCTCTTTCAGCTCCGCTTCCAAAAGCCCCTCTTTGACAGACAGTTGCAGTTCCATGCGCAAATGCCGCTCCAAACCTAGCACTGCTGCTTGCGCTAAGGCAGATACTCCGGCACAAACAATATCTTGTCCGTGCGGAGCCGCTTTGGCATGACCTTTTAGAGAAAAAGCCCACAAAAGGCCTGAAGAATTTCGCTGTAAACAAATATCAATCATTCCGACTTAGGCCTCAATTTTTTCAATCACGACCTGAGTGAACGGTTGACGATGGCCCTGGCGGCGACGGTAGTTGGATTTAGCTTTGTACTTGAAGACCAAAATCTTCTTGCCTTTGCCATGTTCCACTACTTTAGCAACCACTTTCGCACCGGCTACAACCGGAGCGCCCACCAAAACTTCGCCGTCCTTCACAACAGTCAGAACGCGTTCGAACGCAACTTCCTGTCCTTCTTCTACGGCCAGCTTCTCAACGACAACTTTGTCGCCTTCCTGCACACGGTATTGTTTACCGCCAGTTTCAATGATAGCGTACATTAAAAATGCACCTCCTCTGCTTTGAGCTCGCCGAATACGGTATCGCCATCGCGAATTTTCCACCTCTCCGAGCGGCGGCACAGGAAATCCTATGCATTTTTAAATATTAGCATAGGCCTTATTTCTTGTCAATGAAATTCCTGGTTGTCTTTGTTTATCTTACCTCATTCGCCTCTTTGTGGCCGCTGATAGGTTCCGCTACGACCGCCGCGCTTTTCCACTAAGCAAATTTGCGATATCTCCATTTCTTTGTCTACGGCTTTGCACATATCATAAATAGTTAGCGCGGCTACTGATACAGCCGTTAGCGCTTCCATTTCCACGCCAGTTTTTCCGTAATTTTGCACGGTTGCAGCAATTTCTACCGCTTGTTCTTCTTCATCTAAATAAAAGAGCAAATCTATGCCTGATAACTGTAAGGGATGGCACATGGGAATGAGCTCCCAAGTCTTCTTTGCCGCCATAATCCCAGCCACTTGCGCTACTGCCAAAACATCGCCCTTGCCCATACGACCTTCGCGTATTTTTTGAAGCGTCTCCGCCGCCATATTCACCTTGCCTGTCGCCACCGCCAAGCGTTCCGTGTCCGCCTTCTCGCCAACATGCACCATTTTAGCTTTTCCAGCTTCATTAAAATGCGTTAGTTCCATTGCCAATGCCCTCCTTCCTCTAGAAAGCGCATTTACCCCATGCGACGCGCTCCCAAATACCTCGTTTTCCAGTATGATTCGCTCAAAGAGCTGATCATAACCCCGCGGCTTGAGGAAGCATGGATAAAGCGCTCCTGCCCCAAATAAATGCCTTCATGGGAAGCGCCTTTTTCATAAGTTGTAAAAAAGACCACATCTCCCGGCTGCAGCGTCTTCTTATTAATAATTCGTCCCACCGTGTACTGAACGTCTGCGGTGCGCGGCAATTTGACGCCGTGTTTTTGAAACACGTACATCACAAAGCCGGAGCAATCAAATCCCTGCGGCGTAGCCCCCCCAAAACGATAAGGCACGCCCAAGTACTGCTGGGCGGTTTCCTGCACCGAATTTCCTGGACGTCCTTCCTTGAACTTTGGTAACGGCGGCAAGGAGGAAGTTCCCTTTTTCGCGACCGTTGCGGCCTTGCGCTCTGGAACCGCTGGCGGCTGCGTTACTAGTACTGCCGAGGACTGAGCTTGGCCCATCAGCTTTTGATAGGTTGCTTCGTCTAATACACCGCTCGCCGGCAAGCCCTGCTGCTGCTGGAACGCCCGCACAGCCGACGCCGTCAAGGGATGAAACACGCCATCTTGTTTCCCCACAGCATAACCGAGTGAGCGCAGTCGCTGCTGCACCGCCAAAATTTCTTGGCCGGAATCGCCTTCCTGATATACCGCTGCTAAGGCCGTTCCCCAAGACAGACTTAATAAGGCCCCAATAAGCAAGACCCCAAATAACCATGTTCTCTTCATACAAACTCCTGCATCAATGGTGTTATATCCACTTGCTGCAAGTTCGCTTTCACCAGCGGTCCCGCCTGCAGCTGCGGCAAAGCGCCGTCAAAGGTCGGCCTGTTTTCTTTATAAAATAAGCCTATGGGGATAATCTCCCCCCATAATGCCGCCAACGCCAGCGCCTTTTCTTGATTTTCCGGATCATATCCGTCCATTTCCTTTAAATCTCGCACTCTCTGTTTATACCAAGCATACGTATTAACTGCATTAAAAGATACGCAAGGCTGCAAAATTTCCACAACCGCAAAGCCCCGATGCGCCACGGCTGCTGTCATCATTTCCGTCATATGCGGCACATTAGCCGTAAAGGTTCTAGCCACAAAAGTTGCACCCATGCTCAATGCCGTATGAGCAATATTAATCGGCTTTTCTACATTCCCCAACGGAGGCGGCGTAAACTTGGTCACCGTACCCAAATCCGTTGTCGGCGAAGCCTGCCCTTTGGTCAAGCCATAAATTTGATTGTTATGGACAAAGTAACTTATATCCAAGTTGCGGCGGGCCGTATGCACAAAATGCCCCATGCCCAAACCCATTCCGTCTCCATCGCCGCCTTCGGCAATGACCGTCAAATGATGGTTAGCCAGCTTAACGCCAGTAGCAACAGGTAAAGAGCGTCCGTGCAAAGATTCTACCCTATAGCCATTCACGTATTGCGAAATTTTGCTGGAACAGCCAATGCCGGTCACTAAGACCGTATCATTAGCAGGCAACGAAGCCAACACATTTTTCAAAGCGTGAAAAATACCGAAATTCCCGCAGCCCACACACCAGGTAGAACTATGAGTTTGCATCGCATGATCACTCATTATCCCAGTACCTCCTTTATACGCGCCAAGATCTGGCTCGGCGTAAAAGCGCGCGAATCGTATTTCAAATAGCTTGCATCAACGACATACCCCAAATGGCCACGCAACAAAAATCCTAACTGCGCTGTTTTATTCCCTTCAATAAGCAGTGACTTCTTTACGCGCCCCAAAGCTTTTGTCAACGCCTGCACTGGGAACGGCGCCACATACAAAACCTGCAGCACATTGACGCTCAGTCCTTCTTGCTTAGCCAGTTCCATGGCCTCTAAAGCGGCGCCTTTAGTAGAGCCCCATACAAACAAGGTCAGGTCCGCCTCATCTGGTCCGTATTGCCTCAACCCGTCTGCAGCCGCTTCCATAGCCGGCAATTTTTCATACCAGCGGTCTAAGCCGGCCGCAACCGTTTCCGGTTCTCTTGCAGCATATTCCTTATCGCCGGAACTGTAAAATCCGTCTTCACCGTGAGTGTAGCTAGTCGCGATATAAGCCCCGCCAGCTTGTCCCGGTACCGCTCGAGGAGGCGCTTCGCAGCCTGCCGCCTCGCTATACCGACAATAGGGCTGCTGAGCCGCCAACCATTCTTCGCTTGCCCGGCCCGCTTCTACTTGCGGTTCAAGAGGCGTCTTAAAAAAAGGTCTGCTTACGGAAGAATCCGCTAAATACTTGTCCGTTAAGATCAGTCCAGGCACCTGAAAACGTTCGGTTAAATCAAAAAGGCGAGCGGTTTCATAAAAACATTCGTCTACATCGCCGGGAGCTAAGACAAACCGTGGAAACTCTCCTTGTGATGCAAACGTGGTAAACAACAAATCGGCTTGCGCCGTTCTAGTCGGCAAGCCCGTGCTAGGTCCGCCTCGTTGCGCATTCACTAATACAATCGGAAGCTCCGCCTGCGCTGCAAAGCCCAAAGCTTCCACCATCAGCGCAAAACCGCCGCCGCTAGTAGAAGCCAAGGAACGCACCCCCGCATAAGACGCGCCAATCAGCATGTTTACCGCTGCAATTTCATCTTCCGCCTGTTTGAATACAACTCCATAGCGAGCTCCTTGATCCGCCATATACACCAGCACGCTTGAGCCAGGCGTCATGGGATAGCCGGCGCAAAAACGGCAGCCGCCTTGAATCGCTCCCATAGCCAACGCCTCATTACCATTAAGCAACATCTTAGGTTCTTTGGAGGAAGCGATCGGCAGCTCAAACAAGCCGGACGCTGGACAACACTTATCAGCAGCTTCTTTAAAAGCCGCTTCAAAAATAGCCTTGTTTTGTTCTCTAACGTTTTCTTTTTTAAATTCATCATTCATAATCTGCAAAATGGCATCTTTTGGAAAACCGCTCAAAGCGCAAAAGGCCCCTAAAAGGGCGCTATTTCCCATCACTTTAGCAGCGTCCCCAGGTAAATTTTGCAAAAGCGGCAAGCCAATCCAAGTTCCAGGAGCGTCTCCTTGAACCTCCGGCGCCTTCACCGCCTCACAATCATATAAAACGATTCCGTCCGGGCTTACTTTCGCGTAATTTTGATCAAAGGCCTGCTGTGATAAAGCGCCTAAAAATTGAAAACTTTCCTCATGAGCAGCCACTGGCTTTGTACTCAGGCGAGCCATGCAGGTATTCAAGCCGCCTTTTATTAAAGAAGGATACTCGTTAACCACCACGGACCATAAAGAGTTTCGAGAAGCCGCTCTAGCCACCATCATTCCGGCGCTCATGACGCCATACCCGGCTTCCCCTCCGAACATCACCGAATACGTGTTCATAAAATTCTTCAGCCCCCTTTATGTTTTTCCTTTTCCAGATCTCCTGTTTTTCTGTTGTTACGGTTCGTCATTCATTTCCTGAATTCCTCTTAAGTAGAAAGAACTCTTCTAAAGAAACTCTACCTCGGTTACATTGCTCCTGCGTATTTCTTAGAGTATACTAATTAGCAAAGAAACCAATGGGAGGTTTTATAGATGAGCCAGTTACGATATTATGGACATGCCTGTTTTAGCTGGGAAAACCAAGGAAATATTCTTTTATTTGATCCGTTTTTAAAAGACAATCCCTTCCAAATCGCCCAGCCCGAGGATATTGACTGCCACTATATCTTTGTTTCCCATGGTCACTTCGATCATTTAGGGGATGCTGTCGCCATCGCCAAGCGCACTGGCGCTACGATTATCAGCACTGCTGAAATTGCCAATTTATGTGCAGGTCAAGAATGCAAAACACACGCCATGCACCTTGGCGGAACTTTTGATTTTCCCTTTGGATCCGTCCGAGTCACCCCTGCTTTTCATGGAGCAGGCATCCCCGGCGGACATGCCTGCGGCTTTATTGTCCGCCAGGGAGAACATCGGGTATATTTCGCAGGCGACACGGCCCTTTTCGGTGATATGACACTCTTGGGACGTCTGGAATCCATTGACTGCGCCTTGTTGCCCATTGGCGGCAACTTTACGATGGGTCCCAAAGACGCCGCAGAAGCTGTCGCCATGCTAAAACCGGCCATGGTTGTTCCTATGCATTACAATACTTGGCCTGTCATCGAGCAAGACCCCGCCCAATTCAAGCAAGATGTTGAGTCGCGCCTATCTACGCCGGTCCGCATCCTCAATCCCGGCGAAACCCTTACCTTATAAAAAATATCCCTCGTAAATAACGACAAAAAGGCTGTATCAGTATAATCGCTATACTGATACAGCCTTTTTCTTATAAGCCCATTCGTAAGGCTTGCTTACGCACAGCCACCTTACCGGTCCAAACCGTCTCCTGCGCTGCCGCAAATTCCGGTTTGCGCAGCAAGAGATATTCTCCTGCGTAGGGCTGGTACAAGGCTAAAAAAGCCTGCCAGGTAGAACTCCGTTTTTCATAAATATCCGGAAAAATGGTCAAATACAAGCCATCTGCTTTTTCCGTTAAGCTCATCGTTTCATAGGTTACAATCACCGGCGTCCCCAAGGAAATCTTATCAAAAAGCTCTTCCACGTCCCTGTTGTACATACGCACGCAGCCGCCGGACACAGGATATTCAATACTCCAATCTTTATTGGTGCCATGAATGCCATAGGAACGCGAGAATTCCATCCACCTTGTTCCTAACGGATTAGCAGGTCCCGGCGGCACCGGCGTCTTATCCACAAAGCCGCTGCCAGGGTGCCAAGTAGGATACTTCTCCTTATAGAAAACACTGAACTGCCCCACCGGCGTCTGCTCATAAGGAGTCCCTACTGCCACACTGTATTCTTTTAACAAACGCGAACCATCAAACAAACGCAACTTATATTCCGGCACATTTAGCCGCAGCTCATAAGCAGCTTCCGCCGGCAAAGCAACGCCTGCCAACACCAGCAGGAACAGGAGGAGACTCAGCCATTTTTTCATGGATCTCCCTCCTTACTTTATTGTGATGCTTTGATTATGTACGCGTCGTCAAGTCGTTAACGAACCACTACTACCGTCGTACCATATCGAATATAAGGGTAAATTTCTTCCAAATCACTGTCGACCATGGCGATACAGCCTTCTGTCCAGTCCCGGCCTTCCCTCGTCGCTTCATCACGACCGCCATGAATGCCGATCCAGCCTCCAAGCTGCGTGTCCTGAGGAGGCAAGGCCATCTGTTCATTAGCCGCCACAATGCGTTGATACTCGCCATAACTGATTAGCTGATCTCCCAAGCCGCGCTCAGCATGGCCCACATCCGGATAACTGAGTCCCAACCAAGACCTCCCCAGATAAGGGTGACTGCCTAAACGCTCTTTTTCCGTTACGAAAAAGCGGCCTTCCGGCGTCCGGTTGTCTCCCCGTTCTTTCTTATCTCCATCAGGATTTACGCCAAACGCGCAAGGATATGTTTTCAATTCCTTGCCTTCATGAAACACAGTCAAACGATGTTTTGACTTTTCCACCAAAATCGCCGTAGCAGCCGATTCAGCAAATTCTTTGGCATAAGTGATGCGCACGGCATCTGCTGCCGCCTCTGCCGGAGAGAAAAACCCAGTGCCTCCCAGCAAGCACAACAAAACCGTTACTAAAGCGGCTCCTAAAATAGACATTTTTTTCTTACTCATTATGTCTTTCAACACCCTCCAATCACAAAACAACTACAACAGAAAGGGTATGAATGATTATATATCATTTTTTCGCGCTTCTCAAGAAAATTCCTGCTGAATTCGGCTGCATTTTGTGTTTTTTCCTCCCTACCTTACATAACTATAAAATGTTCATTCATAACAAGCAGGAATTATTGATTACGCGTCTAATTTCATTAATTAATAAATGCAGTTTTCAAAACTCATTTATATTTTTACTCTGCATTAATAAAAGGAGGTTATTTTATGAATCCCCTGTTAACTGATTTAGACTCGATTCGTTTTGCCATTGAATTAGAGGCGCGCGGCGCCCAGTTTTACCTGGAGGCCGCACGCCGCATGGAAAATGAAGACCAACGCAACTTAGTGCTCCTTCTTTCCGGGCAGACAAATAATCACTTGGAAGGCGTCAAGAAAATATTGACTGCCGTGCAAACGCAAAAGAACGGCAGTGCGCCGGATGCACTGGATGCTGAAACGGCGGCGATCATTCAAAAAATAGGAACTTCTCTTTCCTTCCCGGCCGAAGCCCAAGCAGCGCAAAAAGTAGCAGAATGCACCTCCGTCAGCTCCATCTTGGAAATCGCCCTGCAAGGCGAAAAAGAATCTGTACAGCTTTATGAACAAATTGCCCAAAGCACCAAAAACGCCGAAGTTCGTAAAATCTTCACTGCATTGCAGTCCGAAGAACAGATTCACGTACAAAAGCTCGTGGAAATGCTCCAAGGCTGGGCCTAATAAGCGCAAAAACAAAAGAGGCCTTACGCAATAGCGTAAGGCCTCTTTTATTTTGCAGGGTTCTACAACTTACTGGTTTTCCTTTTTACCGCAGAACGTTTCACCATAACAATTTCGAAACAACATACGGCAGAACCAATATATAGAGAAGCAGAAGGCTCCATAAGTTTCCGGTTCTTATATCATAAGCCCCTGCAAGCTGGCGCCACGTTTTTTTCAAAACCCAGCGTCCAAACGCACATTCAAAGAAAATGGTAAGAAAAAACCAAAACAGGCCAAGTAATAGATACTCTTGCGCAGAATAGCTTGCCTCTAACCGAAGTAACATAGTATAAGCAACAAACGTAAAAAGAACCGCTCCACTAAAACCACTCAAGGGAAGCGCTGCCTTGCCGACAACTTTTTGCAGCAGCTGCTCTCTAAAAAGACCATTTAAAATAGCACAAACCAGCATTGCTAACCATGCAACAAACCCGGCTTCATAAAGCAAGAAAACACCTTCTCTGCCAAAACAACGCCGCCTGTCTAAAACAGGCGGCGTTGCATATTCTCTACTCCCGCTTCACCATGGCCACTTCATCGCAGTTAGGGAATTTCGGGCAATTAATGCACTCTTTCCACACCTTCTGCGGCAGCTCCTCTTTGGTAACCTCGGAAAAGCCCATGGTTCCGAAAAATTCAGGCTGATAGGTCAAAGTAAAAAAAGTCTTTACCCCCAACGCCCGGCCTTCAACAAGTAACGCCTCTACGATCTGTCTGCCGATGCCCTGCCGCTGAAAATCGGGCGCAATAGCTAAGGCTCTTACCTCCGCCAAAGCATCCCATGAAAGATGCAGGCTTCCAACACCAACCAGTTGGCCTTCTTCTTCGGCAATAATCACATCCCGTAAGGTTTCGTAAATGGAGTTGCGCGAGCGCGGCAGCATAACTCCCTGCTGTGCATAGTCGTTGACAAGCTTATGGATGGCTTCTACATCTCCAAATGTCGCTTTACGCAAATGCATGTCAAAATCCCTCCTTTAGTTGTCAAGCTCATGGTTGCAGACTTGGGCACAAATCCTGCACGGGACACTCGCTGCATAAAGGTTTGCGCGCCTTGCAAATTTTTCGTCCATGCCAAATTAGCCAATGATGCGCCGCAGCCCAGTCCTTTTTGGGAATAGCCTTCTGCAACGCTATCTCTACATCTTCCGGCGTATCGCCGGTTCCCAGACGCAACCGATTCGCGACGCGAAACACATGCGTATCCACCGCAATGGCAGGAACATTATAAAGAACGCTTAAAATCACATTAGCAGTTTTTCGGCCCACCCCAGGCAGTGCCAGAAGAGCATCAAAGGTATCTGGAACTTGCCCTTGATGACGTTCTAACAGCAGCTGGCTCATAGCCAAAATATTTTTGGCCTTCGCACGGAACAAACCGCAATCCTTAATTTCTGCTTCCAACGCTTCTAGTCCTAAAGCTATGATAGCTTCCGGCGTATTCGCTTTGAGAAACAATCTCCCGGTGGTAATGTTCACACGTTCATCTGTGCACTGCGCTGAAAGAATCACAGCCACCAACAATTCAAAAGGCGACGTATAATGAAGGGCCGTCCCAATATGACCATAGGTTCGTTCCAGCACTTCCAGCATCTGCCCTTTGACGGCTTTCGTCACTCTCATGCCAAGCCTCAGTTGGTCAAGCTGCGCACAGGCGCGGGGATCCGCCCGCCCCTGGCGATAAAGTCGACAGAGCTGAAACGGTTTACCGGCAGAATGGGACTATAGCCTAACAAACCGCCAAACTCTACGCTATCGCCCACCGTTTTTCCAGGCACAGGAATAATGCGTACAGCCGTCGTTTTATTGTTAATCATACCAATTGCCGCTTCATCTGCAATAATAGCCGCCAGCGTAGAAGCCGGCGTATCGCCTGGAACAGCAATCATATCTAAACCAACGGAGCAAACACAAGTCATCGCTTCCAGTTTCTCCAGCGTTAACGCGCCGCGTTCTACGGCGGCGATCATGCCAGCATCTTCACTAACAGGAATAAAAGCGCCGCTCAAACCGCCTACATGGGACGAAGCCATTAAACCGCCTTTTTTAACTGCATCATTCAGTAATGCCAAGGCTGCTGTCGTACCGGGAGCGCCACAACTTTCCAGACCCATTTCTTCTAAAATATGAGCCACACTATCCCCCACAGCCGGCGTCGGCGCCAAAGACAAATCTACAATGCCAAATTGCACGCCCAAGCGGCGGGAAGCTTCCTGCGCCACCAATTGCCCTACGCGGGTGATTTTGAAAGCAGTTTTTTTGATGGTTTCCGCAACCATGCTGAAATCTTGACCTTTAACATCCTCCAAAGCCCGTTTCACAACGCCAGGACCGCTAACGCCAACATTAATAACGGTTTCCGGCTCTCCAACGCCATGAAAAGCGCCGGCCATAAACGGATTATCTTGAGGCACATTAGCAAATACAACCAATTTGGCGCAGCCAATAGCGTCACGATCCGCCGTCAAGGCAGCCGCTTTCACAATAATTTCTCCCATTTCTCGAACAGCATCCATATTGATACCTGTCTTAGTTGAACCCACATTCACTGACGAACACACTCGATCCGTACAGGCCAGCGCTTCAGGAATGGATGCAATCAGGCGACGATCGCCTTCGGTATAGCCTTTTTCAACCAAGGCGGAAAACCCGCCGATAAAGTTAACTCCAACTTCTTTAGCCGCCTTGTCCAAAATTTGAGCTACCGGGACAAGGCTGTCGGTACGGCAGCTTTCAGCAGCAATCGCTATCGGAGTAATAGAGATCCGTTTATTAATAATAGGAATGCCATATTCACTTTCAATTTCTTCACCTGTGCGCACTAAATGTTCAGCTCGACGCGTAATTTTCTCATATACATTTTGACAAAAACGATCTAAGTCGGGATGAGCGCAATCGCGCAAGCTAATCCCCATGGTTATCGTCCGCACATCAAGATTATTTTCACTAATCATGCGGTTCGTTTCTAAAATATCTTTAATGCTTAACATCAATAGACTCCTTCCAATAGTGACTAATCCTTTATTACTGCATTAAATGCGGTGCATGCTTTGAAAAATATCTTCATGCTGCACTTTAATTTCCAGACCTAATTCCTTGCCTTTTTCCGCAAAAATAGCCTGCAATTCTTTGAGAGAGACTTTGCTTTCACCAGTTTCCGCAATCATTACCATATTAAAAAAGCCATCAACAATGTTTTGATTGATGTCCAAAATATTTACCTGATTTTCCGCCAGCACATTACTGGCCATAGCAACAATACCCACGCGATCCTTACCAATAATCGTAATTACGACTTTCATCTTCTACTACACTCCTTCAATTTTAATACTTGCTATTTAACAGTTAGCCACCGGAAATCCGCCTGACTCCAGAAAGGTTTTCTCGTTGGGAAAACCTATAACTTTCATAGCATATTCTCTAGCATATTCTCTGTTATTGCATAATATCCTGCCAAAATTAAAATAAAAATGCGAGCCAGGCTTTTACTGGCTCGCATTTGTCTACTACAGATACTATTATTGGTTTTGAGTTCCACTAGGAGCAGTCTGGCAGGGCATATTCCCTCTACCTGCGCCGTTCATCATGCCACGATGATGTTTTCCCATTTCACCTGGGTGCGCTTTCATCCATTCCATGCGTTCTTGCATGAATTGGATGTGTTGATCAGCTTGTTCTCTGCTTATCAAACCCTTTTCTACTTCTTGATTCAGAAAGTCTTTTTTAAGAGCCAGCATCTTTTCATGATGTGCTACCATATCTTGTTGAAACTCTGCTCTTTGCGCATCCGTCCAGTTTGCATTGTTAAACAAGCAAGGACGCTCGCCGCCAGCTCCGGGTCCACCACCCATGGGCCCCATAGGCGCCGCAGATACCCATGCAGCCGAAACAAGAATTACCCCAGCAGCCAAAGTTGCTATCCATCTTTTTTTCATCATTGTTAATCCCTCCTGTTTTGTTTGTGTCTTCATTGTATCGCTTAGACATGGCAATTTTTTGGCGTCTTTGTGACAAAAGATTGAACTTATCATAAAGATAGCGCAGGAAAACGACATCGCAAGACGAATTTTATTACAAATAGCAATGCATCATATAAAAGGAGTGATTCACGTGTACGATACCGACTGCTACACTCGCTCTCAAGCTCTTGGCTATGCACGATTAGCGCTAAAAGAAATGGCTGCTAAAAAAGTAATACCTCTTGAAATAGTTCCTGCTATTATGCAGCAAATGCTGCAGTTAATGGAAGAATTCACTCCAGCAGAAGCAGAGGCTCGGGGAAATCAATTCCGTCAATCGGAAACCTACCAACAGGCGGTTGCCAGCTTTAAAAGCAAATCTAACGCTTCCACCTAAGACATCCGCCCAAAAGTGATTAAAAGATGCAAGGTCCTAGCGGCTTTGCATCTTTTTACGTATAGCTCTTTATGCTATACTGTCTACATGATATAATTTCTTCATTAAAAAGCAATTTTCTTGTGCACTATGAAAGGATGACTCATTTTATGACACTGGAAACGATTGAACGCATCAACGCTTTATCACGCAAACAGCGCTCCACTGGCTTGACGGAAGAAGAAAAACAGGAACAACTTCTGCTCCGCCGTCAATATATTGATAATATCAAAATCCAAATCACGCAAGCACTGGGACAAGATGATCCGACGGCTCCAATCCATGAACAGTAAAAAAAGCTGGGGAGTCCATCAATATTGGGGTTGGGTAGTGCTTTTGGCATTGACTCATTTCACCAGTGATTTTTATAATAATTTCCTTCCCCCATTGTTGCCTTTTCTGGTAAATACCATGCACATTTCCCTTACCACTGGCGGACTGCTTGCCATGGTCTATGCCATTACGTCATGCTTACTACAACCGTTTTTCGGATATTGGGTTGATCGCCAGGGATCCACCTGGCCTCTTATCGCTACCATCCCAGCTAGTGCGTTTTTTATCTGTTTAAGCGGCGAAGCGCCTTCACCGCTTTTTTTATTTTTGTTGGTCGCCATCGCAGGCATGGTCTCATCTGTATTTCATCCATTAGCATCCGCTCTGGTGGCGCGCGTTACCGATCCTTCTCATCGGGCCTTTTCTATGTCTTTATTCATTAGTGGCGGCAATATTGGTTTTGCTGTTGCTCCTGCTTTACTGACAGGCTATCTTGCCAACTTGGGGCTTGAACGTCTTTGGTTTCTTTTCTTTCCAGCTCTTGCTCTCGCTATTATATGCCTTGTTTCCCGTTTGCATCTGGTACCGCTTCGCGATCACCAGCAGTTTACTTTTGAAGAAAACACCACTGCCCCCTCTTGGTATCGGTCCAAACCTCTTTTGTTGTTAAATATTTCCATGACGCTTCGTTGTTGGACGCAAGTAGCTTTTCTAACGTTTCTACCGCTGTTGTTACCTCTTTGGGGCGCTTCCGCCGCCTTAGGAGGTACTTTTCTTACAGTGTATCTCTTAGGAGGGGCCTTAGGAAGCTTTTGCGGCGGTTGGGCCGGTGATCGCTGGGGGCACGCCCGCTGCATCCAAGGCTGTTTGCTGCTCGCCTTACTTTCCTTAGGATTATTCCTCTTCTCTAATTCTTTATCCTGGTCAGCTTGGGTACTCATTTTTCTTGGAGGCGCCGGCCTACAGGGCTCTTTGCCCTCGTCCATCGTCTGGGCTCAAGCGATTTTGCCGCAAAATGCCGCTATGGCTTCCGGGATGATGCTGGGACTGACCTTTGGCTTGGGTGGCGTAGGCGCTGCCATTAGCGGCGCTTGGGCTGATCTCTGGGGCATCCCGATCTCTTTAGCGATTTCCTTGCTTCCCGTACTTTTGGCGAGTATTTTACTACACCGCATTCCCTCCCCCAAGTTAAAGAGTAATTAGATTGTTTTCAAAGGCTTGGCCTCGCCAAGCCTTTTTTTCATTAAAAAAAACAATAAACATTACAAATGACTCTAAACAATTTATTTTCTGTTGATAATTATCTTGCAAGGTCTCATGTATACAATATTCCCTCTTTTCCTTCGACGCAAAGCAACCTAATAAACAAATCATTTTCATTTGTTTTATTCGTGTTTTTTGTTATTATTTGTAATTATCAAGCGTATAAGTTCTTTCCGCAGGAGACTTATATACTTGTGAAAAGATTGACAACCTTAATGAAAATAAACTATAATTAAAAATGTGTTATATCGTTGTTGCGTACCCACAGACATTTTAATTAATTTATATTTAAATGTATCTAGCGCTTTTACATAACTCTTTTCAGTCGTGTACACAGCGTTGGCCAATGTGGTTATTCTGCAGTGATAAAACATACATTGCACAGATAATTTGGAGGAGGTAACAGTTCATGGCGAAGAAACCACTGAGAATTATGGAAACTGTGTTGCGTGACGGCCATCAGTCGCTCGCAGCTACCCGGATGCGTATTACCGATATGCTTCCCCAGTTGGAAATCCTTGACAACGTAGGCTACTGGGCTTTAGAAGCTTGGGGCGGCGCTACCTTCGACACCTGCCTTCGTTTCTTAAACGAAGATCCCTGGGAGCGTTTAAGAACGCTTCGCAAGCACATCACCAAAACTCCGATTTCAATGCTGCTTCGCGGCCAAAACATCTTGGGCTACAATCATTATGCCGATGATGTTGTGGAAGCTTTTGTAGCTAAAATGGTTGAACACGGTATTGGCGTCATTCGTATTTTTGACGCTCTTAACGACATCCGCAATCTGGAAACCGGTATCCGCGCTGGTAAAAAAGCCGGAGCTCATGTCCAAGGCGTATGCGTATATACCATCAGCCCTTATCATACAACCGAAAGCTACCTGGAGTTAGCTCGCAGCCTTGTAGAGCGCGGTGTTGATTCTATCTGTATTAAAGACATGGCCGGCCTGATTGCTCCTTATGATGCTTACAATCTGGTCAAAGCTATGAAAGAAGATCCGAAAATCGGCGTGCCGATTCATTTGCATTGCCATTACACCAGCGGCATGGCTTCCATGGCTTACTTGAAAGCTGCTGAAGCTGGCGTTGATATTGTTGACTGCGCTCTGTCGCCGTTCGCAATGGGTACTTCTCAGCCTTGCACCGAATCCCTCATCGCCACCTTCGAAGGCCATGAGCGCGATACCGGCCTGAAAAAAGAAGACCTGTATCCGGTTGCTGATTATTTCTCCGGTGTTAAGAAATCCTTGGCTAATGATTTCAACCTGAACACTGCATTCGACGTCTCCACGAAAGTGTTGACCTTCCAGGTACCTGGCGGCATGCTTTCCAACCTGCGCAACCAGCTTAAAGAGCAGGGCATGGAAGATAAATACGACGAGTTGCTCGAAGAAATGCCTCGCGTCCGCGCTGACCTTGGCTATCCTCCGCTTGTTACGCCTACCAGCCAGATTGTTGGCTCCATGGCAACTTTCAATGTCATGATGCAAAGCTTCGGTCAGGAACGTTACTCTCAGGTTCCTCGCGAAGTAAAAGATTTGGCTCGCGGTAAATACGGCAAAACCATCCGCCCTGTTAACCCCGAAGTAGCTGACAAAATTATCGGCGGTGAAGAAATCATCACTTGCCGCCCGGCAGATCAGATTCCTCCGCAAATGGATGAACTGAAAGCTAAATTGCAAGAACTTGGCTATGCTAATCCTCCGATTGAAGACGTTCTCTCTTATGCCGTCTTCCCGGAAGTGGCTGTCAACTTCTTCAAAGCTAACGGCCGGATGTAATATCTGTTTTAAAAGGAAGAGCTCGTTTCGACGAGCTCTTCCTTTTTTATTGTTTCACGCACTGCATAAAAAAATGCGTTTTACCATTTTATTGGCAAACGCATTTTTAAACTATAAAGATACCCTTAATGAAAGCAAGACCCGCCGATAAACTCGCGCAAAATCGAATTAGCCGGCACTAAATCGTCTTCAATCGCATGGAAATACGCTAAGAAACTCAACAAACGTTTCGCCTCGCTATATTCCGAATTCTCCGGCCCAATAGCTTCCAACAAAGGTTGCGCATGCTTCCTCAGCATGCCCAGCTCATAAATTAAGGCTGAATTAAACATAATATCAGCATCTTCCTGGAAAGGAAAAATATTGCGATGCTCTCCTCTGCGCACAGAAGGCCAAATTCGCAAAGTAGCCAAAGCATCATGCGACCGGAATTGATGATCCCGAACGATGCGTCGAATCAAGCGTGCATCGGTAGTCGGAATACGATTATGTTGATCCAAAGAAAGTTGTGTCAAAGCACTGATATAAATCTTGACCTTTCTCTCCCTCGGAACAACCTCGGTCAAGCGTTCATTCAAGCCATGAATTCCTTCAATAATCAATGGCTGATTATCGGTAATGCGAATCTTTCGGCCGCTTGAAGCTCTTTGTCCTGTTCGAAAATCAAAGCGCGGAATTTCTACTTCTTCGCCAGCTAACAGCATTGCCAAGTGATGATTAAACAGCTCCAAATCAATAGCTTCAATAGCCTCAAAATCGGGCTTGCCATCTTCATCTATCGGAGTATGCGCCCGATCAACAAAATAGTCATCTAACGAGATGGCTACTGGCCGCAATGCGTTGACCCGCAGTTGAATCATGAGACGCTGCGCAAAAGTAGTCTTTCCTGATGATGACGGTCCAGCAATCAAAACGAGCGCTACTTCTTTCCGATGTTCTGCAATATAATCAGCGATTTGAGCAATTTTCTTTTCATGCAAGGCTTCGGCAATACGCACCAAAGAGGCCGCTTCCCCTTGCTCTAAATGGCCATTTAGAGAGCCAACATCGGTACATTCCAAAATGCTGCCCCATGATTCCGCCTCTTGAAATACTTTCGCTAGCTTAGGGCGATCCCGAAATCCCGGTACCTCCTGCGGCGCTTCCCTAGAGGGGAAAAGCATAACAAAGCCATCTTGATACGGCTCTAGCGCAAACAGAGGGACTTGCGCCGTATTAATGGCCATAGCTCCATAAAAATAGTTATGAGTATCACCGCAATAATAAAGGCTGACAAATTCCCGTTCCAGCGATTCTAGCAACAGCACTTTACCATGTAGTTTTTCCGCCTCAAACAGCTCTATAGCTTCTGTACGAGGCAATACTTTTTTTATAATAGGCCGCTTTTGCGCTACAATTTCACGCATCCTGGTCTCTAGCTGCGCAACAATTTGCGCATTCACTTCTTGCTTAATTGACAGCTTGCAATATAAACCGCCATCCAGCGAATGCTCTACGCTTACGTCGCCGTCTTGCAAAAAAAGTTCTTTTACAGCTACGACAAGCACCATAGACAAAGTACGCTGATAAATCCGATTTCCATCTATAGTGGATACGTCCAAAAATTCAACGCTTGCATCCTCAAGCAGCAACGTATTCAAGTCCTTGACTTCATGGTTAATTCGCACCGCCAAGACCTTGTCTGCATCGCCTGGATAATGCACCAGCAAATCACGTACCGCCCTGTTTTTAGGACAAGGTATTTCTTTCCCTAGATCAGTAAGTTGCACGCGTATCATGAAAAGCTCCCTTCAAGAGGGTATTAAAGGAACAATACCTCAATAAATTTGTAAGTCATTGCGCTTACCAGCGCAGTAGAAGGAATTGTCAACACCCAAGCCATAACCATTTGCTGAGCTACGCCCCACCGCACCGCGTTAATGCGTTTAGCCGCCCCCACGCCCATAATTGAGCCGGAAACTACATGAGTTGTGCTAACCGGCAGGTGCAGCAGCGTTGCCGCAAAAATAACCAGCGAAGAGTTAATATCCGCTGAAAACCCGTTAATAGGTTCCAACTTGAAAATTTTCGCTCCCATAGTCTTGATAATACGCCACCCGCCAAAAGCCGTACCGCACCCCATGGCCAGAGCTGCCGCTATTTTTACCCAAAAAGGAACATCAAATACATCTAAATAGCCAGCGCTAACCAACGCCAATGTAATAATCCCCATCGCTTTTTGAGCGTCATTAGACCCATGGGCAAAAGACATCATCGCTGCCGCCAAGATCTGCAGCTTTTTAAATTTGTGGTTTACCCTTGCAGGGGCTTGTTTACGGAAAGCCCAAAACAATCCATTCATAACCAAAAATCCGAAAACAATCGCCAACAAAGGAGACAGCACTAAGGATAGCACAATTTTTACAATTCCTGAAATTTTTAACGCTACCATTCCCTTAGAAATAATTACAGCCCCCATTACGCCGCCAATCAGCGCATGGGATGAGCTACTGGGAATCCCCAGCCACCATGTCAATAAATTCCAGAAAATCGCGCCTACCATAGCTGCGATAATGATAGGCTCGTTTACCATACTGGCGGCAGTGACAATATCACTGCCAATGGTCTTAGCCACGCCAGTACTGTACATAGCGCCGGCAAAATTCAAGCATGCCGCCATGTACACAGCAAATCTCGGCGGCAAAGCCCGCGTTGAAACCGATGTAGCAATAGCATTGGCCGTATCATGAAAGCCGTTGATATAATCAAAGACTAAAGCAAGAACAACAACCGCAATCAGCAAAGTATCAGGCATATTTCATGGCCATCCCTCTTAGTAAGTCTGCAATGGCTTCGGAATGATCCAAGGCGTTTTCCAGATACTCTAGAATATCTTTCCACTTGATAACTTCAATTGGATCCGAAGTACATTCAAATAAGCGCGCTACTTCTTGCCGGTAAAATCGATCGCCTTCACTTTCAAGAACACTAATCATACGCACATGACTTAATATTTTTTCTTGATTTTTTTTGATGTTGCCTAATAAAGCACTGGCGTTAGCAATTTCTTCCGTACATTCCGCAAGCAACCGTCCCAACTCTTCAGCGCCTGCTTTGTGGGTCGTAACGCCGTATAATGTCATTCTTTCAATAATACCATGAATAAAGTCTACGCCGCTGTCCAGCATATTGGCCAAAGCATAAATATCTTCCCGATCCAGCGGTGTAATAAAGGTTTGATTTAAACGATCCAAAATGGCATCATTCACCTCATCCGCCTGATGCTCCAATTCGTAGATTTGCCGCATGCTCTCAGACAATTGAGTCGGATCTTCCGTAACACGCTTTAACGTCAAAGCGCCCTCTCTCAACAATTTAGAACTTTCCACAAATAACTTGAAAAACTCATCTTCCTTCGGTTTTAGGGAAAACATAGAAAAAGACCTCCGTTTTTCTTCAAGGCTTTTATTTTTATATAAATAACACCATTTCTTACTATACCATACTTACTTCACCCTAGACAATAATCCTATGTTTACCCTAAATAAGAAACAACCGAACAAATTTTGTTCGGTTGTTAAAATCACATCCATTTTCAGCTATTGACTCGTTTAAAAGCAGCTGTCCTATTCCGTCTTGGCTATGGCTTGCTTGAATTTTGCCGCCATGCCTTTAATCTTATATGCCGGAACCGCACATACAGCAACACGGATGCCTTTAGTAAGAGGTACTGCAAAAATATAGTCTTCCTGTAGTTTGTCACAGACAGCCTCCGGATTCTTAGCCGGAATGGATAAAAAGAATCCAGCCCGATAGGGCAGCATATGTAAAGAAACTTCGGCCGCTTCATTAACAAAGGTCTCTGCACGCTCCCGAATCAAATGGTAAAAGCTTTGTCGTTCCGCATCCACCGCCGCTTTCAGCCGTGCGTCATGATAAATTGCAGCCATCGTAGCCATCGCCGGCGTATTAATATTAGACCAAGTAGCCCGGCTGGTATATTGATTGATGTCCGCAAATTCTTGAATGACGTCTTTATTAGAGGAAATACCGATCATCGCCCCTACTCTCTGTCCATACATCGTAAAAGCTTTGGACATGCTGAAAGCGACAATGGTCAATAAATTTTGCGGCAATTGACCAAATTTGCTAAAAAAAGCCCGACATTCGTTGTTTTCTCCGGCAAATTCCAGATAAGCCGCATCCACCAGCAAAATAATACGTTTATTCGGATTTTTAGCGTATTCCTTCGCCACCTGCAGCACGCCATCCCACTCCGTATCGCTTAAACTATAACCGGTAGGATTATGCGCCGGCGTATTGAGAATAATCAACACGCTGTCCTGCGTAGCTAATACATCCGCAACCTTCGACTGAAATGCCTGAAGGTTAAAATTTTGTTTTTCATCAAAAAGCTGAAAGGTATCCAACTTGCGCAGCGCATCATGACAAAGCACATTATAGGGTCCCCAATACCAATCCGAGGTAAGTACCGTATCTCCCAGCTCCGTATAGTTCCAAATGGCATGATGAATTACGCCGCAGCCTCCGGCAGTCGCCACTGCGTCCATGTAAGCCTCCGGCTTATGTTCCCCTAGAGTCATATCAATAGCCGCTTGCAAAAAAGCCGGCTGTCCCGGTATGGGAGAGTAACGGACCAAATCCACTGTAGGCAAAGCGCGAAAAACCTTTTCCACAGTTGGAAGGCAAGCCAAGCCGCCTTCATCATCGAGAATTGCACCAATCGTTGCATTGACTACTTTTTCCTTGCCTACCTTAGCTTCCGCTTGTACCGCCGCCGCGTTAGCGCCAAAAATATTATCAGTAGCAAATTTGCCTTTTGCATGAGATGCGGCCAAAGAAAATGACATAGTAGTTCCTCCTCATTCCATTTATCTTTCTTAGTGTAACACACGCAAGGCGCATGGAGTAAGAATCCACGTAAAAAACCGGAAAATGACTTGCTTATATAGAAAAAGGCCGCCGAAGCGGCCCTCATAAGTCATAAAACAAAAAACACCCTAACATTGCATTACTTGTCTGGAAAAAATAAGGCATGTACTGCATTAACCGCTTCTTTCGTTCTATCTTCGCGAATTAAACAAGAAATACTGATTTCCGAAGTACTAATTACCTCCAGATTGATCCCTAGATTCCCCAAGGCGCCAAACATTTTAGCCGCCACGCCCGGACTGCCATACATGCCAGCGCCGACTATCGATACTTTAGCCACAGCTTCATCAATTTCCACACCCGCAAAATTCTGCGCAAGAGCAAGTTCTCCCATCAAAGTCCGCGTCTGCTCCGCATCATCCTCTCCAATTGTGAATACCATATCAATAATTCCTTTTTCATTCGCCCGAACGCTCTGTACAATCATATCCACATCAATATTCGCCTGAGCCAACGCCGAAAAAATCAAATGGGCGATTCCCGGCTGATCTGGTACGCCTAATACCGCCACCTTAGCTACATGGGTATCATGTGTTACGCCGCGAACGGCACATTCTTTTTCTTCCATGGTGTATGCCTCCCTAATAATCGTTCCCGTAATTTCCGTAAAAGTAGACCGCACATGAATAGGAATGCCATAATTTTTACCCATTTCCACAGCTCGCGGCTGCATCACTACCGCACCGAGACGCGCCATTTCCAGCATTTCATTATACGTAATTTCTTTCATTTTTTTTGCAGAAGTCACAATTCGAGGATCCGCCGAATACACGCCGTCTACATCGGTCAAGATTTCGCACACGTCCGCTTGCAACGAGCCGGCCAAAGCTACCGCCGAAGTATCCGAACCGCCTCGTCCCAGCGTGGTAATATCTCCAGTATCAGCCACCCCCTGGAAACCGGCAACTACAACAACTTTTCCTTTATCTAGTTCTGCAAGAACCCGTGTGGGTTCAATCCTGCGAATTTTTCCTTTTAACGGTACTGCTGTTGTTTCAATACCCGCCTGCGGTCCAGTAAGGGAAATAGCAGGACACCCCTTGCTACGCAGCGCCATAGCCAAGAGAGAAATCGATACTTGCTCTCCTGTCGTTAAAAGCTGATCAAGCTCTCTGGAGTGCGAATATGGTGCGCCACATACTTTTTGAGCTAGTGAGATCAACTCATCGGTCGTATCTCCCATGGCTGATACAACAACTACCACTCGGTCCTGTTCTTCTTTGGTCCGAATAATACGCTCCGCTACTGCCTGAATCTTTTCCGCTGTCGCCACAGAGCTGCCGCCAAATTTTTTTACAAGAAAAGCCATAATTGTCCTCCTCTTCTATTTATGTTAAACACTGAACAATTCACATCATTCGCCCCAATAATACATTTCTCTCTTACAAGAAGACGTTCCTTTATTTTTCTAACTAAAAAACGTTGACGACAAGGAAATATTCCTGTAGTCAACGTTTCAAATTTATTCTTGCTTGCTCGCGGTCAAGGGGATCTTGTTGAAAAATTGCGGTGTTTTCAACATAACGTGCAAACTGCGTAAAGCTTGAAGATTCACTTCTTCTCCCCACTCTTCCGGCTGAATTTCTTCAATCGGTAATAAGTTCAGCATGGGGTCTGCATTATAAACAGCCTGCAATTGTTGGATAGCCAAGAGTCCCTTGGTCGTTTGGCACGCTTGAATGACTTCATTTCTTGTACAGGTTAAATGGATATAACATTCATTATTTAAAGCGCTTTTCGACATTCCCATAACATAACTACGATCTAATGTCGGCACCACTTCGTATACATGGGATAAAACCTGCATGATCAATGACGCACAAAGCTCGACGTACTGTTTATTCACTGTTCGAATATCCTTATCCTCATAAGCGGGCCGACCGCCTGGGGATAAGGTACATACTTGCGTCGGAACAATCCCTTTGGGCGGAAGCCACACCTGGAAAAGAGGAATCCCCTCCAACAAATCGATATTAACTTCAGCAGAAAAGCCAACTTCTAGGGAAGACAACGCCACATCCATTTTTAATAACATAGCGCCGACATCGCCGCTCAAAAGACGTTCTACTGCAGCAATGCGCTCTTGCTCCGCCGCTTCGTGCTTCTTCCGAGCCTCTTCCTGCGTTTTATGATGATACTCAATCCTTCGCTTGATTTCCTCCTTTGTTTCTGCAACTACCTTTTGAATCGTTTGTTGCCGGTCCTGTACCGTAAAAAACAAGGATGCAAAAACAGTCAAGAGCAACGAAGCGATAATCCACATGAGAAAAGTACTAGGACTCAATACTAAAATCAGTAACAAAAAGGCAATAATCCCAGCCCGATAAGCAATGGGCATAAAGAATTTTCCCTGCGCCAACAAGCGATTTTCTTCCAACAAGTCGTCAAAGTTGGGAACGGGCTTCTCTTGAAATAACACGGCTTCGAGCTGCGAATAATAATCCACTTCACGATAATCTAAAATACTAAGCTTATTTAGCGTTTCCTCAACAGCCTTAGCCCGTTCGTATTCTTGACGCCAACGATCCACCTGATCGACATAGCGAAACGCAGGTGCTTGTCCTGCAAACACCTGTTGTTGTTCCTTTTGGGTTTCTTTCGCCATCTACAATAAGCCACCTTTCTCTATCTCAACGCAATATTTGCGTTCATCACTTATGTATTTTCTACTATTGTATCGAAAATCACGCCGAAAAGTACAGTGCTTTTTTTCTAAACCCATAGACAAACGGAAAGGTACATGGTACATTTAAAAAAACCTTTAAATTAGTCCGGCGAGACTAAAAAGGCATGCAATCATACGCTGCATTTTATAACCTCTTGCGCCGGCAGGAGGTTTTGTCTTTTTATGAACGCCCATTTAAGGAGGATGTTTCAAATGAGTAAACGCATGATCCCTGTTGATGAACGACTACCATTTTTACAAACCTTACCTTTAAGCTTACAGCATCTTTTCGCCATGTTTGGAGCTACGGTTCTAGTACCTATTTTATTTAAAGTAGACCCCGCAACCATTCTTCTTTTCAACGGAATTGGGACCCTATTATATTTATTCATTTGCAAAGGCAAAATCCCTGCCTACTTAGGTTCTAGTTTTGCCTTCATTTCTCCTGTTTTTGTAGTCCTCCCCCAATTTGGTTATGGTTCTGTACTTGGAGGTTTCTTTGCTGCAGGTCTAGTCTTTACACTTGTAGCCTTACTGATCCGGCTAGTCGGCATTCGATGGATTGACATCGTTTTCCCACCGGCAGCCATGGGCGCCATTGTCGCTGTTATCGGCTTGGAGCTAGCTCCAGTGGCCGCGGATATGGCCGGCTTAACCGCTAAAACCATTGATCCCAACGCCATCCTCGTTTCCTTATTTACGCTGACTGTCACGATTTTAGGATCTGTACTCTTCCGTGGCTTTCTCGCTATTATTCCCATCTTAATCGGCGTCTTAGCTGGTTACGGCTTGTCCTTTTTTATGGGAATGGTAAACTTAAGCAATATCGAAAAGGCCCCTTGGTTCTCTTTCCCCACTCTCTATTCTCCAGAATTTCATTTAGGAGCCATTGCGGTTATTTTACCGGCCGCTCTAGTTGTGGTAGCTGAGCACATCGGTCACTTAGTCGTAACAGGAAACATTGTCGGCAAAGATTTAACAAAAGACCCTGGCCTTGATCGTTCGCTTCTAGGAAATGGACTTTCCACCATGCTTTCCTCTTTGTTCGGCTCTACTCCCAATACCACCTACGGTGAAAACATCGGCGTGTTAGCCATTACCAAAGTGTACAGCACCTGGGTTATGGGCGGCGCCGCCATCTTGGCGATTATTCTTTCTTTCATCGGCAAACTGTCTGCCGCCATTCAAAGCATCCCCGTACCGGTCATGGGAGGCGTTTCCTTATTGCTTTTCGGAGTTATCGCCGCTTCCGGCGTGCGCATGCTGGTAGAAAGCAAAGTGGATTACAGTAGGGCTCGCAATCTGATCTTAACCTCGCTCGTATTGATTATCGGGATTAGCGGCGCCAGCTTGCAATTTGGCAGCATCAATTTAAAAGGAATGGCCTTGGCAACGGTAGTAGCCATTGTCGCAAGCCTAGCCTTTAAAATCTTCGACCAGTTAGGCTGGAGTAACGACAGCGAAATCGAAGAATAGTAGCAACAACGAAACACCCTATGTGAGCAACACAACCGTTCTTCACATAGGGTGTTTTCTTATTATGACCGGAAATTGACGAATTGCAAATCAACACCAAAATCTTTCATCTTTAATTCTCCAATAACTCGTTGCAAATCATCCTTATCTTTTCCTACGACTCGAACTTGATCATCCATGATCTGACCTTGCACTTTCAACTTCATGTTTTTTATAGCGGCCACAATCTCTTTAGCTTTATCTTTTTGAATGCCTTTTTTCAATGTAATGGACTGCCTCACCATGCCTTGTGACGCATTCTCAATCTTGCCATAATCAAAGTTCTTGAGAGAAACGCCGCGTTTTATCGCTTTCGTTTGCAAAATATCAATCACACTTTTTAATTTATATTCATCATCAGCGAGAATACGAATCTCCGTATCTCCTTCCAAGGAAATCGTTGATTTGCTGCCTCGGAAATCAAAGCGCTGCTTGATTTCTTTCACACATTGGTTAACGGCATTATCCACTTCCTGCATATCCAAGGCGGAGACTACATCAAAGGAACATTCTTTTGCCATATTTATCAAATCCTCTCTTTATTTATGTCGTACGCTAATACGGATTGTTCTACGCAGTACTGTAAAGAAAAAAGCAAAGACCCCTCCCACCGTAAAAAAGAACGCCACCGGTTTGATAAGGATCAATTCGCTTGTTGCTTGCAAAGAAAACAGCAACGCTGTCATATAGGCCAAAAATAGTTCGCCAAAACGAGGACTTCCAAACCGAGGCGCAATTAACGTCCAAACGACAAAACCATACGCCACGACAAAAAAATACTTCGAAAGCTCCATCTACTACTCCTTCCCACCAAAACCACAGAATAATTGAATTCGCGATTTACCGCGAATTTCCTGCTTTCATTATTGCTGCGTAGTCAACCATACGCCACATAAAATACATAAGGCCCCTAAACCATGAGACAGTAAAATTTCTTCATTTAATATAAGCCAGGCGGAAAATATCCCAGCTAAAGGAATAATATTGGAGAAAATAGCTGCTCGTTGCGGCCCGATCTGTTGCACTCCATAATTCCAAAATGAAAAAGCCAGGATGCCGCTAAAAATAACCATATATACCATGCTTCCCCATCCCCAAGCCGTCAAATCCAGCGCACCTCTATACCCTTCCCAATAAGTCATGCTTAATAAGAATACGGTTCCAATACAGCTAGACCAGGCGGTTGTTGCCATCGCAGATAAGCCGCCCCTTCCCATCACTTTTTTACCTAATAGCGTATAAAGGGTCCAAAAAAAAGCGCCTCCAAAAATTAATAAGTCTCCTTGATGTAATGACAAAGAAGTTAAGACGTTCCATGAGCCGCGCGTAATAACCAAAAGAGAACCCAGAAAAGAAAGCACTACCCCTAACCATTGCAATGAGCGCAGCCTCTCTTTCCAAAAAAGCCAAGCAAAAATGGTAGTCAAAACCGGAGACGTAGCCATCAACAAGCTGGCATTAGATGCGGTCGTCAAAGCGACTCCTTTAAATACGAGAACATTATTCCCGTAAATTCCGGTAACTCCCAATAAAAAAAGACCGCCCCACTGTCGCCCCTTAGGCCATGCCTTTTTCCTTTCGCGAAAAAAAGCCCACACTATCAAGACTAAACTAACCCAGAAAAATCGTAATCCCACGGCAGCCACAGGAGGCAATTCGCTTACGATCTGCTTAACCGCGACAATATTAGCCCCCCAAAACAACGCTGTTACAACTAATAACCAATATACGGTCGTATTTTTCATTAATGATCCTCATCTCCGCCATTGCTTTTGACATTGACGCCCTATAAAACGCCCAAAAATATTATCAATTTTATCACGGCCGCTATAAAAATAAAAGCATTCCCTTGAAGGCTCTATACCGTTTTAGGCAATTCATGATATACTACTGCTGCTGCACATTGCCAGCTACGCATTTGGGAGGCCTACGCCATGCTTGTCTATCATATTCCTGCATTACCAAAACCCACTTCCATCCGCGATTTTATCCGTTTGTATTGCGGCGTATCCCAAAGCCTATGGCGCCGGATACAAAGGGAGGGCCGCATCCTCTGTAATAATCAAACGCCCCCGCCTGGCTATTGGCTGCAAGAAGGAGATATTCTTCTTCTCTCCTGGCCCAAACATCCTGCACCAATTGTAGCGCCTTTGCCGCTCGATATAGCCTATGAAGATGATGTTCTCCTCGTCGTCAACAAACCGGCGGGGCTATTAGCCCATCCTCACGCCGGTCCGCCAGAAGCGACTCTAGCGGATGCCGTTCTAACTTATTATCAGACTAATGGTTGGGATTATGAATACCATCCAGTCCATCGCCTCGATCGCAATACTTCCGGTTTAGTTCTTATCGCTAAACGCCCGGATATCCAGCATTTTTTCCAAAAAGACAGTTTGCTTCATCTAAAACGATCCTATCTAGGCCTTTGCCATGGCGACTGGACAAATCATTATGGCTGTATTCAAGCTCCTATTGCCCGAAAGCCTGGCAGCTTAATTGAACGCTGCATTGCCGAAGACGGACAGCATGCGCTCACCCATTTCCATTGCTGCCGTCATACTACTAATGTATCTTTGCTCCGTTTTCATTTGGAAACAGGACGTACCCACCAAATTCGCGTTCATTGCGCCCATGTCGGGCATCCTTTGTTGGGAGACGATCTATATGGAGGACTGCAGACACAAATCCGACGGCAAGCGCTTCATGCCTACACATTGCGTTTTTACCATCCCTTAAGTAAAAAGCTCATATGTGTCCGCAGCTCTTTGCCATCTGATATGAAGAATTTACTGCAAAAACAAAATATTATCTAAAAAAATAAACGACACAACGTCTTCTTTTATGTTTCATTATGTTCCTTGTTGCACAAGATATGGTATAATACATTTGGGAATAGAGTACACCAATTACAAATCTAAGGAGGGACTCGTATGCCACTCGTTACATCCACCGCTATGTTTAAAAAAGCTTACGAGGGTCAGTATGCCGTTGGCGCTTTCAATGTCAACAACATGGAAATTATTCAAGGTATCGTCGATGCAGCCAAAGAAGAACAAGCACCGTTAATTCTTCAAGTGTCTGCAGGAGCGCGTAAATATGCAAAGCACATTTACCTGATTAAACTGGTAGAGGCCGCTTTAGCAGATTCAGACCTTCCTATTTGCTTGCATCTAGATCACGGCGAGGATTTTGAAATTTGCAAATCCTGCGTTGACGGAGGCTTCAGCTCTGTCATGATCGACGGTTCTAAGCACTCTTTTGAGGAGAATATCGCTCTTACAAAAAAAGTCGTTGAATATGCTCACGCCCATGGCGTTGTCGTTGAAGCTGAACTAGGCCGCTTAGCGGGCGTAGAAGACAGCATCAAAGTTAGCGGCAAAGACGCTTCCTATACGGATCCGGATCAAGCAGTTGAGTTTGTAGAACGTACGGGGTGCGACTCTCTGGCAATTGCCATCGGCACCAGCCATGGAGCTTACAAATTCAAAGGCGAACCTACTTTAGATTTTGAACGCCTCGAAACTATCAGCAAACGTCTCCCTGGTTACCCATTAGTTCTTCATGGCGCCTCCACTGTTCTGCCCGAATTTGTTGCGAAATGCAATGAATTTGGCGGCGATCTCAAGGGAGCCCAAGGTGTTCCTGAGCATATGCTGCTTCAAGCCGGTAAACAAGGTGTCTGCAAAATCAATATTGATACCGACCTGCGCCTGGCTATGACAGCTTCTATTCGTGAGCATCTGCAAACACATCCTGCCGATTTTGATCCTCGTCAATACCTCAAGCCTGCTCGCGAAGCCATTAAAAACATGGTACAGCACAAAATTAAAAATGTACTTAATTGCAGCAACCGCCTGTAATTTCATAGGTTAAAATCAGAAACCCCGCCAAGACATATTTTTATCTGTTTTGGCAGGGTTTTTATATCTTTTAGGATACAAGGAACATAAGAATTGAAAAAGATAGTATAAAATCCCCCCTCAATCCCACCGGTGCTTCGCGCCACCTCCCTTTAACAAGGGAATCATATCAATTCACAGGCTTTGCGCCCGGCGTCTGAGGCAAAACTTTTGCGAGCGAAGCGCTCCGCAGGGCCTGGAAAGCCAGCTGGAAGGATTAGAAATACGGATGTCTGAGCACAGCGAGTTCCCGTATTTCCCTTTCAGCTGGCTGCGAAGGAGCTGAGCGAGCTCTTGTTTTTTGTAAAACCACTAGCCCTAGCAATGCACTCATTCAATCAACGGATGCCGGGAATGCGCATTTTAGAAAAGACGCTGCAACGCGGTATGCTTGGAGAAACTTTTAGAGGCGAGACGGTCCGCAGGACAAAAAAAGACGACTTTCAGGATATAGAAATACGGTTGTCTGAACGCAGTGAGTTTCCGTATTTCCCTATAAGCCGTCGTTTTTTGAGTTGAGACTCTTCTTGTTTCGACAAGCACACCGCGCTAAAGCGGCTAACGAGAACGCCAATATCAAAGCAAATAAGAGCGCTACCAGCTATCTCATTTAGTCAGTTTAACCTCCCCGGCAACATACCTATCCCTCCTGTCCTTCGCTTTGCCATCCATGGCTGATTTCATAGGAGACCGGATGCTATGCCCTCCTTGGCGCATCCGGCATTAGGTACATGACGTACCGTCAGGAACTTCCTGTTCCGTCTCACGCCGCTGCGCGGCCTTAGAAAGCTTGGGGTAGTTGCCGGTAAAAGAAAAAAGCACTCGCCTTCGCGAGTGCTTTTTCTTAACCGGCAACTACCTATCCTCCCAGGCCGCTTCCAGCCAAGTACTTTCGGCGTATGTGGGCTTAACTGCTGTGTTCGGGATGGGAACAGGTGGAACCCCACAGCTATCGTCACCGGATTGTCTTACTGAGTTTGCATTTGCATGCTCCCTCAAAACTCCACACAGAAAGAAGAT